>NZ_LFVW01000538.1:0-8012 GCF_001182915.1 Kitasatospora sp. MY 5-36 | reverse complement strand
CGCCGGGGGCCGGCGCCGCGCCCGACGGCAGCACCCGGGCCGGGCCGTCCGCCGCGGTGCCCCCGGGCGAGGTGCCGTCCGCGGCGTCGTCCACGGCGCCCTCCGAAGTCGTCACAGCCCCATCAAACACCGGCCCCCGCCACCTGGCACACCGTCATCCGGCACCGGACAATGATCCGGTGGAGATGACCCGGGAAGAGTTCGAATCGCTGGTCGGCGACGCCCTCGACCAGATCCCCCCGCAGCTCGCGGCCATGATGGACAACGTCGCGATCTTCGTCGAGGACGAGCCCGACCCGAGCGACCCCGAGCTGCTCGGCCTCTACGAGGGGACCCCGCTCACCGAGCGCGGCGAGTGGTACGCGGGCGTCCTGCCCGACCGCATCCTGATCTACCGCGGCCCCACCCTGCGCCACTGCGACACCCACGAGCAGGTGGTCGAGGAGGTCCGCACCACCGTCATCCACGAGGTCGCCCACCACTTCGGCTTCGACGACCACGAACTGGACGAGCTGGGCTGGTCCTGACCCCCGCCCACGGGCCCCGCCCTCCACCCGGCCGAAACCCGTTTTGGCGATCCGCCCCGCATCCCATATGCTTCTCGACGTCCCCGAACGCTGGGAACAGCGGGACAGGCCACAAGCCCTCATCGTCTAGTGGCCCAGGACGCCGCCCTTTCAAGGCGGTAGCACGGGTTCGAATCCCGTTGGGGGCACGCAGTACCGTAGTAAAGTGCAGTGCGCAAGACCGCAAGACCCTGAGTGGTTCGCCACTTCTAGGTCCCGTGGAGCAGTTGGTTAGCTCGCCACCCTGTCAAGGTGGAGGTCGCGGGTTCAAGTCCCGTCGGGATCGCTCGTCTCGCAAGAGACGGTGCAGTACGGCCAGGTAGCTCAGTTGGTACGAGCGTCCGCCTGAAAAGCGGAAGGTCGCCGGTTCGACCCCGGCCCTGGCCACAACCGCCTGAAAAGGCAAAACCGCCCCGGAGAGATCACTCTCCGGGGCTGTTTTCATGTCCCGTACGCCAACCGGTACGCCAACGGCTCAGCCGAGCTTGTCACTCAGCGACCCGAGGGCCTTCCGCTGCTCGTCCAGGGACGCGTGGGCATAGACCTTCATCGTCACGCCGATGTCACTGTGGCCGGCGATCTGCCGGACGATGTGAGGCGGAACACCCAGGTCGAGCAGCAAGGTCACACAGGTGTGGCGGAGGTCGTGGAACCGGAGCGAGAGCCCGAGCCGATCCCGGAGCGGGTACCAGCTCCGCCGGCGGTTGTCCGGCTCGATCGGCGTCCCGACCCGGCTGGTGAACACCAGCCCCGTCTCCGTCCACCGCTCGCCGGCCGCCACCCGCTCCTGAGCCTGTCGCTCCCGGTGGGCCCGCAGGGCCTCCAGGACCAACGGCGGGAGCGGCAGCGTCCGGAGCGAGGACGCCGTCTTGGCCGGGCCGAGCTGGAGGGCCCCGTCCACCCGCTGGAGGTTGCTGGAGACGATGAGCGTCCCGCGCTCCAGGTCCACCGCCGCCCAGTGCAGGCCCAGCAGCTCCCCGCGCCGGAGCCCCATGGCGAGGGCGAGGACGTAGAGGGCGTGCAGGCGGTCCGGGCTGGCCGCCTTCAGGAGCAGGCGGGCCTGCGGGACGGTGAGGCCCTTCCCGGTGCTGTAGTCGGGCGTGGGCACCTGCACCAGCTTGGCGATGTTCCTCAGGATCAGCTCCTCCCTGACGGCGTTCTCCAGGGCGTTCCGCAGGACGGCGTGGATCGACTGCACCATGCGACGGGACAGCTTGGTCTCGCAGCACTCCCCCGCCGCGCAGCACTCCGGCTTCGGCCGGGCCGCGTCCCACCCGTTCTTGCAGCACTGGCAGGCGGTGGCGACACCGGCAAGCCACTTCCGGACGTCGGCGGCCCGGAGGGTACGGAGCTTCTTGGTGCCGAGCCCGGGGACCAGGTGCACCCGGACCACGCTCTCGTACCCCTGGTAGGTCTTCGGCCGGCGGTTCACCCTCACCACGGCGGCCAGCCAGTACGTCAGGTACTCCTCCACCTTGGCGTTGGTGTCGGGCGTCGGGATTCCCCGGTTGTCCTGGGCTTGAAGCTCCGTCATCTTGTCGCGCACCTCGTCACGGGTCTTGCCGTACACGGAGATGCGCTTGACCTTCCCGGACGTCGTGGTCACGTAGACACGGCCGTGGTAGAGGTCGCGGTTCTTCATGCGGCTGATGCTGCCGTCGCCGTTGGCGCGCTTGGCCATTAGAGGCTCCTGCTCTGGGTGCGGATGTAGGTGGTGAGGTCGTCGGCGGCCACGCGGCGGGCGCGGCCGATGGCGAAGCTCGGCAGGATGCCGGAGCGGAAGAGGTCGTAGACCTTGCTGCGGCCGAGCCGGAGCGCGGCCATGACTTCGGGGACGGTGAGCGCTTCGGCGGCCGGGCTGGCCAAGGTCTCCTCCTGGGCGGTCGGGCTGTCGTCTGCCTGTCGCCTCACCTGTCGTGTCGCCTATCTGTCACCTGTCGCCTGTCACCTGTCTGTCGCCTGTAAGGCGCAGGTCAGGGGGGTGTTTCCGGGCCGTGGGGCCCGATTTCGGGGTGAGGACGACAGGTGACAGATGACAGGCGGGCTCGGTGGGCGGCGGGTCGGGTGGTCGGGTCGGTCGCGGCGGGTGACGGCGTCAGGGGTGTCAGGGCGGCCGTCAGGGGTGTCAGATCGCGGTTGGCCGGCGGAGCGGGTCGGGTCTGCGGGGTGTCAGGACCGTCAGATCGGTCGGCGGGTGGGTGTCAGGGCCGTCAGGGCGGGTGTCAGGTGGGTGTCAGGGCCGTCAGGGCGGGTGTCAGGCGGGGGTGTCAGGGGCGTCAGAACGGGGTGTCAGACGCGTCAGCTCGCGCGCGCGTGCGCGTTACCCAGGGATCTGGGCGTCAGGGCCGTCAGACGGTTTCTGACGCTTCGGGCCTGACGGTCGGGCAGCGGTCCTGCGGTGACGCTGTGTGTCGGTCGGGGGCTCCCTCACGCGTACGCGTGCACGCGTACGTGGGACCCCCGGATTCACGGAGCGGATAATGAAAGTGAGCGCGGAGGGTGACTTCCCTCCCGCGCCCCGCCCGGCCCGGGAAGGGGCCTTCCGGACCCTTGGGCGGCCGGGGAGGACTCCGCCTCGGGTAAGGGCGGGAGGGGGTGCTCCGGGTGGCGTCTAGCGGGGGCGCCGGAGGGGGCCAGGGGGCTCGGGGGGTGGGTCCGCAGGGTTCGGCCGGCGGGGGTGCTAGACGCTAGGTGGCTGGTCGGGGCGGGGTGTGGTCGCTAGCGGGGTCGCTAGGTCTAGCGACCCGTGTCGCTTGGCGTCGGGTGGCGGCCGGGGCCGGTGAGGGGGCGTGGTGGCCCCTCTCGGGTGACCCCTCCCCCGGCGTTGTTGGCGTTGTTGTTGGCGTTGTTGTTGTTGTTGCTTTGACCTGCACCAACGTCGGCAACAACGCCGAGGGAGGGGGGTCCCTCGGGCGGGGGAGGGGCGGCCTCGTCCGGGGGTGGGCGCCGGGCCGGTGCCGTCAGGGCAAGAGGAGCACCCGGGGGCGGCGGCTGGTGCTCTTCTTGCGGTGCCCGTCCGGGGCCGAGGGCGGGGTGGGAAGAGGCCACCCGCCCGCCGGGGGCGGGGTGGGTTCTTGTGTCCCGGCCGGGGGGGGTGGTTGGGGAGCGGGCGCGGGGTGTCGTGGCGGCCGGTGGGGCGTCCGTTCGGGTGGCCGGTCGGGTGGTGGTCGGGCGGGTCATGGTGGTGGTCTCCGGTCTGGGGTGCGTGGTGGAAAGGGTGGAAAGGTTGGAAAGGGGTCTGACCTGCGGTTTCTTCTGGTGGAAAGCGGGCTGGAAAGGGGTGGGAAGGGTCGGGGGCTGCGGGCGGTCGGGGGCTTTCCACCCCTTTCCACCCGCCTTTCCACCCGGCGTTTTCGCAGGTCAGGGCCCTTTCCACCCTTCTCACCCTTTTCACCCGGGGGGTGCGAAGAGGTAGACGGTGCGGTGGCGGCCGTCGCCGGGCACCTGGACGGCGGCGAAGCCGGGCAGCTCGCACAGGCGGGCGGTGAGGTCGGAGCGGTAGGCGGCGTTGCGGCGCTTGAACAGCCGGTACACCTCGTCCCCGGTGAACCCGTTGGGTCCGGCGGCCTTCACGGCGGCGGCGAGCTTGTCCAGGTCGACTCATGGCCCTAGACCCGGATGACTCGCGCCCCCCGTATCAGCAGGTCAGCAGCTCTCTGCGGGCCTCAATCCTCACCAAGAAGCCGGGATTCGAGACCGGCGACAAACTTCCTTCCGGCCCTGAGTTGGCGAAGCACTTCGGCGTGGCGCGTGGCACCGTCGACAAGGCGCTGGACCTGCTCCGGACCGAGGGGCTGATCGTGACCCGCCAGGGAAGCGGCTCGTTCGTCCGGGAGCGCACCTCTCGGCCGGTCGGACTCCGGCCCCACCTCGAAGCAGCCTTCGAGCAGCAGCAGGTGACTCTGGACTTCGCCGGCTTCTCCAGCGAGACGCTGCACAACGCGCTGCAGGAGCCGCTGGACAAGGTCCGCTCCGGTCGGCTCACCCCGGAGTCCATTACCGTGCGCCTGCTGCTGCCGGACACCACAGAGCCCATGGCCGTCCCTGTACTGGTCGACGGACTCAAGGACGAGGTGGCGCTTCGCGAGCGGGCCCGGAACATCGCGCTGACCAACGCCGGGGGCATCACCCACTCGGTTGAGGTGCTGGCCGAGCTGGGCCTGGTCCAGAAGGCGAGCGTCCAGGTCAGGGTGCACCGGGCATCCAGCCTGTTCAAGCTGTACATCCTGAACCGGTCGGAAGCCTTCTTCGGCTTCTATCCGCTGCGCGAGCGGACCATCGCGGTGGACGGCGTGGACCACACGTTCTACGACGTCACGGGCAAGGACACCACCCTGTTCCACCACGCCGCCGGCCCGGATGACGCCTCACTCGGATCGCAGTACGTCCAGCAGGCCCAGATGTGGTTCGACAGCGCGTGGAGCACGATCGCCTACGAGCGCCAGCCGTGACCGCCATCCCTCAGCAACTCGCCGACATCCTGCGGCCGGTGAAGCACGTGCTCCTCGACTTCGACGGCCCGGTGTGCTCGGTCTTCGCCGGCCTCCCCGCCCCGGAGGTCGCTCGACGGCTCCTTGAGGGCCTGCTCGCCGCAGGCGAGCAGGCCCCAGCCGGGGCGGAGGAGGAGACCGATCCTCTTGCCCTGCTCCGACTGGTCGCAGACGCCCGACCCGACCTCACGGCGTCCACAGACGCCGCCCTAGCCGCGCTGGAGACCGAAGCCGTCCGGGTCGGCCGACCAACACCCGGCGGAGAATCGCTTCTGCGCGCCTGCACCCGTTCTGGCCGAATGGTCTCGGTAGTCAGCAACAACGCCAGCGTGGCCATCGAGGTCTACCTATCCGAGCACGGGCTGTCCGATTATATAGTCGGCGTGTTCGGGCGAATCCGAGGCAATCCCTCTTCAATGAAGCCGAGCCCCCACCTCCTGCTGGAGGCCATGAAGGCCGCTCAAACAGCACCAATTGAATGCATTTTCATTGGTGATGCCGCCCGCGATGTCGAGGCCGGACACGCAGCCGGAATCCGCACCATAGGATACGCAAACAAGCCCGGGAAGGATGTCAAACTTGCGGCAGCCGGAGCTACGCTTGTAGTCGATTCCATGAACCTCATTGCCGCGGCACTCCAATGACCTGCAAGCGCTCCACGGCCTCGCTGATGGTTGACACTACCGGACAGGAGCCGGGACGTCTCTTCCATGCGCTGTTGAGGTAGGCCGTTGCGACTCGCTCGGCCACTACTATATCGGCATAGGCGGCGGCACACCCGAGATACAGCATGTCTACCAGGTCGTTTGGCACCCAGCGTGACCCGTTAGCAAGCCGCTCATCCACAGCGTCGATGTACAGTCCAAGAAATGGCATGCTTACTAGATTTTCGCAGATCTCGGCAACAGCCGACTCGGCCTGACCACTACTCAGCCCCAGATGCATTGCCACTTCGGATATATCAGCAATGACATCGGAGACTCCTATGGCGATGGCGGCCTCTCTCTTTTGGGATCGTGACATCGCCTTATAGGCACCGTCCCGCGAGACCCTATTGTGATGCTCCGCCCAACCGACAGGCTTTTGCGAGTCTATTTTCTCCGGATCCAAAAGTACGTCATACAGGGCCGATATTAGAGTCAACTGGGCGTGCACGTGGCTCACATCCTCAGGAAGCCCTGAGCTGCGATTAACCGGGCGATCCGTATATATGGCGTCCTGAAGGCTGCTAAATACATGCTGCTCCCGCAGATCCGGCGATCCGCCGAACTTGAGGGCCAACGCCTGCGCCATCTCGAATTTGCGAACCCTGATAGGGCTTCGCATTTGCCATCCTTGCGAAAGATCTAGGATCGCAGCAGCCAGGTCCTGCCGCTTCACGTTATACGTTGCAGCGGTCTCGATGGCATGCCCAGAAGAGAAAGGAAGTATCAATTCCCCTCGCCTCGCCATAGCTATCAGAAGATCCACTGCAGCGACATCAGATTCGCGCACGAGGTTTGGGTTGTATATTCGGTTTGCCACTGTGCTCCAGTGGCACTGGTCCAGGTAGACCACCGGCACCGCAGGCCGGACGTCTTCGTTCAATTTGGCTAGCGGCAACGTTAGGTTATCGCCTCGCAGAGTGACGATCTCGACACTGCCGGTGGATTCCATGTAGGAAATGCTCAGGATCGAGCTTCCGTCAAACCTATCCCCAACCAAGGGGACTTCAGCGCGGGCACCAGTCGTCAGCTCAACCTGAACGGTCCCCTCCGAAATCTTGAGCGTCACTCGACTAACCGACACTCTTCCCGAACCAGGAGTTTCCAACCCAAGAAGCCTTTCCCGCTCCGCAACGCTAACTACCCGAGGGATCTTTTTCTCGACGACTACGGGACTCCTCCGTCGCCACCGATGACGCTCAACCACCGGACGGCATTGAGCGCCTCCGAATTCGACCGAATGGCGTGGTCGGGTAATTCATGAGGGCTCGCCTAATTCTACTGGCCGCAGCCTCCGAGAAGGCGAAATCCGGCTCTATCTTGAACCGGTGAAGCGGCAGAGGGCCCCCACCTTTTACAAACTCGCGATAGTTAACCATCTTGCCGTCCTTATGGCGCAGCGAACTATCCACCCGCGCCACTAGGCCAAATCTAGTGAGATTAATATGCGACTCATAGACATCTCTCGTGATGAAATAGAGACCCTCCTTGTCGTGCGCCGTGCAGTAAATTCCCGGCCCAAGATGAGCCTCGGGGAACCTTGCAGCCAGGTGCCTCAAGATGAAGTACATCCGGATTTCGGCCGGACTGAGCAGATAAACCCACCCATTAAGAAAGAATTGAACCGGAACTGAGATCACTGCGGGAGGGTTTTCGTGCCACTCGGGAATTATGTAAGAATGCTTCTCCGGCCCCGAGAAGCCGGATTCATGCAGAGGCATCACAGCCATAGGCTTCTTCGGTACACCAACATTTCGCAGCACCAGACTCTCGGTCGCAAGGCGTGCAAATGCTGACTTGACCTGCCGAATTCGATTTCCTCGCTCCGTAATCGGGTCCACGGCATGCAGATTCTCTTTCGCCCTCGAAAAGGCAAGATTTACCCACGACAGCTCATCCGGCCCTGGAGCTGAAACTGGAAGCGGGCTCGGCCCTGCTTCGCCACTACGCTTCCGACACTGAGCCTCAAACAATGTAAGGAGGTAGAGCTGGAGATTCAACCCTCGCGGTGCCGCAATAGCGGAAATCGGGGGCTTCTGGTCCCGCGCCCCACAGAAGAGGCGGGATCTGATCTTGATAGCCGAGGGCCTTAAGCCTCGCTGGTGAACAGCTCGCAGAGCGGAGGTCGTGGCTTCAAGTAGCTGGCGCGTCGAGTCAAGGTCACAAAGCCGCTCTGCACGTCGCTCTACGCTTCGAGGCACTTGCAGGCTCCTTCTCTACCCTTTGGCCGCATCAACGCATGGCGTCTGACC
>NZ_LFVW01000537.1:0-2790 GCF_001182915.1 Kitasatospora sp. MY 5-36 | reverse complement strand
CATCAACGCATGGCGTCTGACCTGCGGATTCATCCAGAGGCTCCAAAAGCTTCATGCGGGCTAAAGGGTAGCGACACAGGCACCATGACACTGCGTCATGTGTCGCAGAGTGGTGGTCATCGAAACGGCGAGCGGCCCTCCGGGGCAACGGAAGGCCGCTCCATACCCGCGTCCACAGACCCATCACAGGAAGACGGTATGCCCTATGAATGTACGCCCCCGCGCAAGGAGTACCCGGAGCCGGAACTACGGTCGGTGGATCATGCCGCTCGGTGGAATCCTCACCATAGGAGTGGTGCTGTCGGTCTGGCTGGTCCCCAGTCTGGCCGCCCCTGTTGGGGCTGGCGCAGCGGTGGTAGCCGCTGGCGGCTCCCTCCTGAAGGAACCGTCCGAAGGGCGGTCTCGCAGGGGAAGTCGGCCGGCACCCCGAACCAAGCGAAGGTCGTCGAGCATTCACTCGAACTCTAGCGGCGGCCTCGGGCTCCCGAGCAGTCGTGAATCACTCTGACCGCTTCTCTCTGAGGGCATTGGCGTACGCCACCCTGTACGCCAACACCTACAGACAGGGCTGAACGGCAGCACACAGCGAACTGGGCCACAGCGCTGGCGAGGCCCAGAGGCTTGGCTCACATCCGCCCACGTCAACGCCTGAAAAGCGGAAGGTCGCCGGTTCGACCCCGGCCCTGGCCACAACCCGGAAGCCCCCGTAGCGAATTCGCTACGGAGGCTTCGCCGTTCCCGCACCCCGCCGGCCGACTACGCTGGGTGTCCGGCACCGGCGGATTCGGTACACCCGGTTCCCCCGGTCCACCTGGTTCATTCGGTTCAGGAGGCTTCGCGCTCATGGCCCCGGAACACTTCGCGCTCCTCGAGGAAGCCCGCAGGAGCCTGCCCGACGGCTTCAAGGTCGAGATCTCCGGCGACACCATCACGATGACGGTGAGCCCCTCCGGCATCCACCAGCGCAACCTGCTGGTGGTGCGTCGCCAGTTCGACGCGCACACTCCGGCCGGGCTGCTGCCGAGCGAGAACACCGACCTGGTCTCGCCGAATGTCGGCAAGAGCCGCAACCCCGACCTGACGTACGTTCCGGACGAGGCCCTGGCCACCACCGACAACCAGGTGCCCGCCGGGCTGGCCGCGATCGCGGTCGAACTGGTCTCGCCCTCCAACCCCGAGAACGACTGGGTCGGGAAGCTGCGCGACTACCCGCTGATGGCCATCCCGCTGTACCTGCTGATCGACGCCCGGCAGAAGACCGTCACCCTCTTCAGCAGGCCGGACGCCACCCGCTACCACCACCGCGAGGACGTCTCCTTCGGCGAGACCCTGCGCGTCCCGGAGCCCTTCGACTTCGACCTGACCACGGACGGCCTGCTGCCTTACTGACCCTCGGCCGCCCCCGGTTCCCCCTGGAGGGGGAGGGGGTACCGCCCGCGGGACGATCCGGCGGGGTGGGGCGGCGCGGGACCGTGGACGGCATGGAGACGACACGGGACACGGGGTGGAACCGGGTGGCGCGGGGCGCCGGGTACGCGGCGGCGGGGTGGGCGGTGGCCTTCGCGCTGGTGCACGTGTACTGGCTGGCGGACGGGCGGCTGGGGCTGCCGGACGGGCTGTCGGTGTGGAGCAGCACGCCGCTGCTGGTGATCGACGTGATCGCGATCCCGCTGTGCGCGGTGGCCGCGGCGGTGGCGCTGGCGCCGGTGCGGCGGTGGGGTGCCCGGGTGCCGGCCCGGCTGCTGGGCTTCGCGCTGTGGGGCACCACCGCGCTGCTGGTGCTGCACGCCGCGCCGTCGGTGCCGGACTGGATCGCGCTGGCCACCGGCGGCCGGTCGGGGGCCGGGCTGGACGCGATGGCCCGGTTCGCGACCTTCGGCTACGAGCCGTTCTTCCTGGCGGGCGGCCTGCTGTTCGCGGTCGTCTCGGCCGCCCGGCTCACCGTCCGCCGGGCGGCGGCACGGTGAGCCGGGCGGTGGGGCCG
Source organism: Kitasatospora sp. MY 5-36 (assembly GCF_001182915.1). Taxonomy (NCBI): domain Bacteria; kingdom Bacillati; phylum Actinomycetota; class Actinomycetes; order Kitasatosporales; family Streptomycetaceae; genus Kitasatospora; species Kitasatospora sp. MY 5-36. The sequence continues at coordinate 806 of NZ_LFVW01000537.1, read as the reverse complement.
GGCGGCGTTGACCGTGTTCCTGGCGCCTGAGTAGGGTCGCGGACGGCGGGCTCGGTTCCGTCGAGCCCGCCATCCGGCCCGGTCAGGTGGTCAGGAGGTCCGGAGCCAGCTGTCGGTGCTGCTCACCACCGAGCCGTCCGCCGCGTACTGGGTGATCTTCGCGGCGTCGGTGCCCGGCTTCGCCACCACGCCGTAGTAGCGGAACGGGGAGTCCCCGACGGCGACCGGCACCGCCTCGGTGGTGCCGCCGGTCTTCCAGTCGACCGCGACCTTCGCGACCTCGGCCCGGACCCCTTCGATCACCACCGGCGGGATGCCCGTCGCGTGCTTGAGGCCGAGCGACGCGCCGCCGACCGCGGCCGGGTACCCGCCCGGGGAGGAGACCGCGTGCACGGAGTCGTCGGCCTGCCGCTTGCCGTCCACCGTGTAGTAGTAGTTCACCTCGTCGATGCCCGCGTCCCAGTTGCTGTCGACGTCGCTCTGCCTGACCGGCTTCACGTCCGGGTTGACGGCGTACCGCTCCGCCCGGATCAGCTGCGCCTGCTTGAGGGCGCCCTCCTTCGTGGGGGATGTCGGCCACAGCGCCACCCAGGCCTCCCAGGCGTGGCCGTTCGCGGTGCCCTCGCCGACCTTGACCCGGGTGGGGTTGAACGGGTCCCGGGCGCCGGGCGCCTTCGGGGTGGCCGTGCCGCCCGCGGAGCCGGGGACGGCCACGTCGGTGGCCGAGGCCGCGACCACGGTCGAGACGGCCTGCCGGCCGCGCTCGCCGAGCACCGCCGTCCCCCCGGCGATCCCGGCGACCAGCG
>NZ_LFVW01000536.1:0-8018 GCF_001182915.1 Kitasatospora sp. MY 5-36 | reverse complement strand
CGCCGAGCTCGCCGCCGCGCTACGGGCGACCGAGCGCGCGAGCGCGGGGGCCGCCGCGTGGGTGGCCGAGCTCGGCGCGCGCACCGGCAACCGGGACCTGACCGAGTTCGCGGCGGCCGTCCTCGCCTGTGGCCGGGATCTGGACCTGGAGGACGGCGAGGCCGGCGGAGAGGCGGTTGCCGGGCGTCGGCCGGACGGCGCAGCTGCACCAGAGCGGGCCGGGACGGCGGGGTGGTCCGGGCAGCGGCCGGGCGGGACCAGGCGGTGTCCGGGCCCTGTGGACTGGCCGGGCAGCGGGGTGTACCCGGAGGCCAGGTCCCGACACCCGGAGGTGGAGCTTCATCGCCGGGACCGACGGAGCTCCACCCGTGCCGGGGCGACAAGGGGGTAGCGGGCACAGGAGGAGGGCGCGATTGCCCAGCCGCGCCGCAGCCCGCCGACGGCCTGCCAGCGGGTCGGGCCGACTCGGCTGCCGGGCGCGTCTTCGCGGTCGCGCCCGGACAGTCGGTACGAAGGGTCAGGCTGCGGCGAGCTCTTTCTCGCGCTCCGGCGTCCTGGTCTTGGGCTTCTTGTTCGGCAGTGAGAGCCGGAAGACCTTGTGCCACGCGGAGAACACCTGCTTGGGCAGCGGCCCGGTGACGTACTCCAGCTCGTACTTCTCGAACAGTGCGCGGACCTTCACCGCGACTTCGGCGTACCGGTTGCTCGGCAGGTCCGGGAACAGGTGGTGCTCGATCTGGTGGGACAGGTTGCGTGTCATGAAGTGCATGGCCCTGCTGCCGCTGATGTTCGCCGAGCCCATCATCTGGCGCAGGTACCACTGGCCGCGCGTCTCGCCCTTGACCGACTGGCGCTCGAAGACCCGTACACCTTCGGGGAAGTGCCCGCACATGATCACCGAATGGGACCATATGTTGCGGACCAGGTTCGCGGTGAACGTGGCGGCGAGCGTGGTGAGGAACGACGGGCCCGACAGCAGCGGGTGGATCACGTAGTCCTTGAGCACCTGCTTGCGGATCTTGCGGCCCACGGCCCTGGCCCGCGCCCGGAACTCCGGGTTCCCGCGGCGGTGCTTGCGCAGGTTCTTGCCGAGTTCGAGGTCGTACGCCGCGATGCCGTACTCGAAGAAGCAGGCGTTGGCGAAGTTCCACAGCGGCTGGCCGAGGTGGAGCGGGTGCCACTTCTGGTCCTCGTCGACGCGCATGATGCCGTAGCCGAGGTCGTTGTCCTTGCCGATCACGTTGGTGTACGTGTGGTGCAGCTCGTTGTGCGAGTGCTTCCACTGCGCGGCCGGCGAGACGTGGTCCCACTCCCAGGTGGTGGAGTGGATCTTCGGATCCCGCATCCAGTCCCACTGGCCGTGCAGGACGTTGTGGCCGATCTCCATGTTCTCCATGATCTTCGCCACCGACAGGCCGGCGGTGCCGATCAGCCACGCGGGCGGGAAGATCGAGAACAGCAGCACGCCCCTGCTGGCCAGTTCGAGCTTGCGCTGCACCGAGATGACCTTGCGGATGTAGGCGGCGTCCTTCTCGCCGCGGTCGGCGATCACCTCGTCGCGGATCGCGTCCAGCTCGCGGCCGAGCTCCTCGATCTGCTCCGCGGTCAGGTGGGCGGTGGGGTCGATGGCGGTCAAGGTGCTCCTACCGTTCAATGTCGCAGGGGCCCGCCGCGGCGGACACGCAGGTCTGGATGAGGACACCCGGCTCGGCCTCGGTGATCTCACCGGTGCGCAGGTCGCGGACGGCACCCGCCTTGAGGGGGGTGACGCAGCCGAAGCAGATGCCCATGCGACACCCGGAGGGCATGAGCACACCGGCCTCCTCGCCGACGTCCAGCAACGGCGTGGCGCCGTCCGCGTCGACGGTCTTGCCGGTAGCGCTGAACGTGACCTCGCCACCGCCGCTGCCGTCGTCGCCGGCGACCATGCGGGGGTGGAACCGTTCGGTGTGCAGGCGCTCCTGGACGTCGTGCTCGGTCCAGTGCTCCTCCGCGGCGTCGAGCAGGCCCGCGGGCCCGCAGGCCCAGGTCTCGCGCTCGGCCCAGTCGGGCACGAGCTCACCGAGACGGGCGAGGTCGAGCCTGCCGTCCGTGCCGGTGTGCACCTCGGTGAGGCGCAGCTTCCCGTTCGCGGCCAGGTCGTGCAGTTCGTTGCGGAAGATCACGTCCTGCGGCCGCGGCGCGCAGTGGACCATGACGACGTCATCCAACTCGATGTCGCGCAGCATGCCCATCACGGGCGTGATGCCGCTGCCGGCCGTCAGGTAGAGCACCTTGGCGGGCCTGGCGTGCGGCAGAACGAAGTCACCGATCGGCTGGTCGAGCTGGACCAGTGTGCCCGGTGTCACCCTGCGGACCAGGTGGTTGCTGACCTTGCCGTCCGGGACCGCCTTCACGGTGATCGTGATGCGACCGTCCCGGCGCCCTGTTGGTGAAGTGATGGAGTAGGCGCGCCACAGGCGCCTCCCGTCGACGTCGACGCCGATCCGCACGTACTGGCCGGCCGTGTGGCCGCGCCAGCCCCGTCCCGGCCTGATCACGACGGTCGCGGCGTCACCCGTCTCGGGGTGCACGGCCTCGATGCGCCCCCGTAGGTCGGCGCCGGCCCGCAGCGGGCTGACCAGGTCGAGGTAGTCCGACGGCAGCAGCGGCGTCGTGACCATCTCCAGCAGTTTCCAGGCTCTGCTGCGGAGGGCTGTACTCGTCATGGTTCCAGCCTGCTGTGCCTCAGGGCGTAAAGTCCTGACCGTAGGGCGTGAATCTGGTCGGCCGAATTGTTCGTAGGGAACAAAAACGTGAGCCATGCAATCAGGAGGGCCGGCGAACCGGTCCTGGACGGGACGACGGTCACCGCGCTTCGGTCCGCGCTGGCGGCCACCGCCGACGAGGTCGTCCGGGCGATCATCGACGAGGTCCCGCCCTATGCCAACGCGCTCTCGGGCCGCATGGGCGCGACCATCCGCCGGGCCGTGCGCACCGCCCTGGGGCACTACCTGGACCTCGCCGGCGGGAACGCCACGGCTGGCGACGCCGGTGACGCGGCCTACGAGCTGGGCCGCGGCGAGGTGCGCGACGGCCGTTCGATGGACGCGCTGCTCAGCGCCTACCGCGTCGGCGCCCGGGTGGCATGGCGGTGCCTGGCAGCGGGCGCCGTACCCGCAGGTCTGCCCGCCGCCGAGGTCGCCAAGTTCGCCGAACTGACCTTCGCCTACATCGACGAGCTCTCCGCCGCGAGCGCCGCGGGCCACGCCGACGAACTGGCCGCCCGGGGCCGGGCCCACGAGCGCCACCTGGAACACCTGGCCCGCGACCTCCTCGCCGGCGCGAACCCGGACGTGCTGCTCGCCTCTGTTCAACGAGCCGGGTGGCAGCCCCCCGTCTCGCTGACCGCGGTCCTGCTGCCCGCCCCCCAAGCCCGGCCCGCTTACCGTGCGCTCGACCCGAGCACGCTCGTCCTCGACGATCTGCCCGACGCCACCGGAGTGCTGCTCGTCCCCGACGCCGACCGCCCCCACCTCTTGCGGCAGCTGGCCGACCGCACCGCCGTGGTCGGCCCGGCACGGCCATGGACTCGTGCGTCCGCCTCGTACGCACGAGCCGTCCGTGCGTGGTCCCTCTCCTCTGACTCTGCTGGGATTCGCGACACCGAGGACCACCTGCCCGAGTTGGTGCTGAGTGCCGACATGGACGCGTTCGCCGACCTGCGTACCCGAGCCCTCGCGCCGTTGCGGACCGTGCCCGCCGCGACCGCACGGCGGCTGGAGGAGACGCTGCGGGCGTGGCTGCTGCACCAGGGCAGACGGGACGAGGTGGCGGCGGCGCTGTTCATCCATCCTCAGACGGTCCGGTACCGGATGTCGCAACTGCGGGAACTGTTCCCGGATCTCGCCTCGCCAGACCGGATCCTCGAACTCACCCTGGCGGTGGGTCTCCGGGCCGGCTGACACGTACGCCCGGCAGGGCCCGCCCGGACCTCGCCGACGAGACGGCCACCACTAGTTCCCGCCGCTGACACCGAGTCGGCATCGCCGGTGCCGGAGCGCAGGCGGACGAGGACGGGGAGGGAACCGGTGCGGCGGAGCCGGGGTCTCCGCCGCACCGGATGGCGGCTCGCGCTGTCAGGGGGTGTCGCCCGCCCAGTCCCAGCGGAACGGATCCCCGGGGCGGGGCCCATAGCAGGCGCGCCCGCCGGCACCGTATCGGCCGATCCCGGTCGCCAACACGGCACCATCGGCGAGCTGCTCCGTGTCCCAGCCGGTGACGTCCAGGAGCAGGCCGTCGAGCGGGCCGCCGACGAGCTCGCAGTACACACACCCCGGCCGCGGGCCGGGGTGTGTGTCGTCGTGGTCGGTTCCGTAGACCCGGCCCCGCAGCGGCGTCTCGTCGTCCATGGATGCGTCCGGTCCCGCGACCCGATGGTGCGGCGGTGGCCGGTCAGGAGGTGATCACCTCCAGGACGGGGTGGAAGGTGGTGTGGCTGCGGGCGTCGAGGTTGACGGCGAGGCCGACGGTGGCGAGGGGCTGGAAGAGGGCCAGGGTGAGGGAGGGGTTGCCCGGGGTGACGGCGGGGGTGACGTCGAGGGGGATCCAGTCGGGTGTGGTGGAGATCCGGCCGGTGCCGAGGGGTTGGGCCAGGCCGGGGGCGTTGGCCCAGGTGACGGCGGGTTCGGTCCAGGGGGTGGGGGCGGGGGTGAAGGCCTGGAGGGTGGCGAGGGGGCCCCCGGAGTCGGCGACCGCGCCGTGGACCCAGAGGACGGCGCGGCGGACGGTGCCGGGGACGGCGGTGGTGTCGAAGGCGAGGAGGGCGCGCCGGCTGAAGCCGCTGTCGGTGGTGTTGGTGTTCTTGACCGTCAGGGTGGTGGCGGTGCCGTAGTTGGTGGTGGCGTAGGAGCCGTCGCGGACGTAGCTGTCCTGGGTGGGGTCGAGCAGGGTCGCGGTGGCGGTCGCCGGGGCGCCGGAGGCGGTGGTGAGGGTGATGGTGCGGCCGGCGCCCTGGGTGCCGCCGAGCTCCACCAGGAGGGTCACCGCGCCCTCGGTGGAGAGCACACTGACGCCTTCGGCGGCCCCGGTGGGGCGGCCCGTGCCGGCGAGGGTGAGCGTGACGGTGGCGGCCCGGCGGGAGGGGTCGGCGACGGTGACGGTGCGGGTGCTGTCGGTGTCGCGGACCAGCACCGAGCAGGGGGCGGAGGCGGTGAGCGGCCCGGCCGTGCCGGCGGCGAAGAAGTTGGCGGCGGGGACACCCGAGGCGGAGTCGGATATCGCCTGGACCGTACGGGAGTTGGCGAGGGTGGTGACGGTGGGGGCGGCCGCCCGGGCCGCGGTGGCCGCGGCGGTCGCGCCGGGCAGCACCTGGTACTCGTACCCGGCGTCGGTGGGGTTGGTGCCGTGGTCGAACCAGAGGGTGAGGTAGCGGCGGGTGAGCTGCTCGGTGGAGCCGCCGGTGTTGATGTCGTGCCAACTGCCGGTGCGGGCCTCGCGCTTCGCCCGCAGGGTGGTGCCGGCGGGCAGGACGTAGCCGCCGAAACCCGCGACGGCGACGGCGCGGGCGCCGTCGAGGCGCTGGGACCAGCCGAGGGTGGTGGGCTGGGCGGCGCCGTCCACGGTGAGGGCGTGGGTGCCGGCGGGGCCGAGGTTGCGGTTGTCGACGACGGTCTCCACCGGGGTGCCGTCGGTGCAGCTGATGCCCGCGCCGAGGCAGACCACCGCATCGTCCAGCAGGAACCAGGACTTGCGTCCGGTCAGGGTGGAGGAGAGGCCGCGCAGGTCCTGGCCGACGGCGGCGTAGGTGCCGTCGGTGGCGCCGCCGGCCCAGGTGGAGTCCGGGCGGGGTGCGCCCCAGGTGCCGCCGGCGGCGTCGGCGAGCGGCTTGGCGGAGACGGTGGTGCCGGGCAGGCGGTACGGGTCCACGGTGGGCCAGAAGGCGTCCGAGTACTGGCCGTTGCCAAAGGTGGCACCCCACCAGGAGAGCATGCCGTTGTTGGTGTGCCAGCCGCGCAGGTGCTCGCCGTTGCCGGTCTCGTAGAAGGTGGTGCGGGCGGAGCAGAGGCTGAGCGAGGCGGCCCAGCCGGAGCGGCGGACCACGGCGCGGTCCATCGCGAACACCCGGGCGCCGAGCGGCTCGGGGGCGGCGGCGGTGGCGGAGTTCAGGAGGGCCTGGGCACGGGCGAGCTCGGGGACGTCGAGGTAGGCGTTGGAGAGGTAGGGCAGGTAGTGGTCACGGGTGAGCCAGCCCTTCACGGCGGAGCGCCAGGCGGCGGACTGGGCGGCCGGGGCGGCGCCGGAGTCGGCGAGGCGCAGGATGTGGCCGATCAGGGTGTGGCCCCGGACGTGGTCGTCCTGCTGGAGCTGGAGCTGGTCGCCGCTCTGGCGGCCCCGGCTGACGGCCCGCCCGCTCACGGCGTCCATCACCAGGCCGTTGTAGAGGAAGGGCGCGTAGGCGTCGGTGACGGCGTCGAAGACGTTCTGCCGGGACGGGTCGGAGATCTGCCAGGCGGAACCGGCCAGCAGGGCGAAGAGCCTGCTCAGGCCACCGAGCAGCACCTCCCCGTAGGAGCCGGTGTACGGCACCCAGGTGTGCTGGACGAAGGAGCCGTCGGCGTACAGGCCGTCGCCGGCCAGGACGTACGGGAAGACCGGGGAGAGCGCGGTGGTGGCGGTGGTGAGCTTGGCGGAGGTGCGGCCCAGCACTCCGCGCAGGGCCAGGACGCGGCACAGGTCCACCCGGTTGCCGCCGGTGCTGGTGCCCGTGTAGCTCGACACCAGGGAGTCGGGGACCTGGCGGTCCACGGCGGCGAGCAGGGCGGAGAGCCGGGTGGGCGGCAGGAGGTCGTGGGCCAGGACGCAGGTGTCGAGGAGGGCCTGCGGGGTGCCGATCTGCCAGTCCCACCAGTTGCCGTAGGCGGTGGCCGTGGGGGTGTAGGCGCCGGTGGTGGTGTTGAGGTGGTTCAGGCCGGTGGTGATCGCGGTGGCCAGGGCCTGGTCACCGGTCAGACCGGTGCCGGGCTGCGCCCAGGCCATGGCCAGGGTGCGCAGGCGGGTGTGGGAGGCGGTGACGTTCGCCGAGGCGGTGCCCAGGGGGAGGTCCGGCCAGAGGGACGTGGAGGTCGGGGCCATGGCCTGGAGCTGGGTGCGGGCCCGGTCGCCGAGGGCGGCGAGGGTGGTGGCGTAGGGGGCCGTGGCCGGGTCGAAGCCGGTGCCGGTGAGCAGGTCGAGCCAGCGCAGGCGCAGGGTGTCGTAGGCGTCGGCCGCGGCCGTGGCGGGGGTGGGGAGGGCACCGAGGGTGAGGGCGGTGGTGCCGGTGGCGGCGAGTCGCAGCAGGCGGCGGCGGGAGAGCAGGGCGGGGTTCGGCGCGGCGGTCATGGGGGGAGCTCCTCCTGGGAGGTGGGGGCCGGGCGGGACGACGGTGGGCGTCTTCGGTCTGACCTCGCCGTCGGCGATCGAGTGGAGGCGCTCGGGTGGAGGCGCTCGGCGCGGGCCTTCTCGGCCGCGTGGTCCGGATCGCGGGAGGCCTTCCACGTCGTCAGACGGTGAAAGGAGGCGCCGCGCGGGCCAGTCGGGCGCCGGCGGCGGTGAGCCAGTGGGCCGCCCGGTGGCGGGCGTCGGCCGGGTCCCCGGACAGCCCGGTGAGGGTGAGCGCGCCGGGGTCGGAGGCCTCCCCGGCGACGACCCGGGCGGGGACGCCGGCCCGCTCCGCGCGGGCGAGGACCTCGCCGACCGCCTTGCCGAGCAGGCTGGTGCGGTCGAAGCGGCCCTCGCCGGTGATCACCAGGCCGGCCCCGGTGAGGGCTTCGTCGAGGCCGGTCAGCTCGGCCACCGCCGCCGCGCCGGGGACCACCTGCGCACCCCAGGCGGTCACCAGGCCGTAGGCGGTGCCGCCGGCCGCGCCGGAGCCGGGGAGGGCAGGGTCGCCCCCGAGCAGGTCGGCGAAGCGGCGCAGCCCCGCCTCCAGGACGGCGATCCGGGCCGGGTCGGCACCCTTCTGCGGCCCGTAGACGGCGGCCGCCCCGGTGGGGCCGAGC
>NZ_LFVW01000535.1:0-8032 GCF_001182915.1 Kitasatospora sp. MY 5-36 | reverse complement strand
CGGCCCGGACGGCACCCCCGACGGCGCCCCGGCCGGGCCGATCGTCTCCGACCGGCCGGTGCTGGCCGCCGGCGTGGTGCGCCACCACGGCGAGCCGATCGCCGCGGTGGCCGCCGACCACCCGGACACCGCCCGGCTGGCGGTCGGCCTGATCGCGGTCGACTACGAGCCGCTGGAGGCCGTCACCGACCCGGAGCAGTCCTTCACCGCGCCGCCGCTGCACCCGGACGGCAACCTGTTCCGCCACCTGCCGCTGCGCACCGGGGACCCGGACGCGGTCGGCGAGATCATCGTCGAGGGCCTCTACCAGGTCGGCCGACAGGACCCGGCCCCGCTCGGCGCCGAGGCCGGGCTGGCCGTGCCGCGCCCGGACGGCGGCGTCGAACTGCACCTGTCCTCCACCGACCCGCACGGCGACCGCGACCGCACCGCCGCCTGCCTCGGCCTGGAGCCGGACCGGGTCCGGCTGGTGGCCACCGGCGTGCCCGGTGCCACCACCGACCGCGAGGACCTCTCGTTCCAGGTCACCCTGGCCCTGCTGGCGCTGCGCACCGGCCGCCCGGTGAAGATGACGCTCACCCGCGAGGAGTCCTTCCACACCCACACCTCGCGCCACCCCGCGCTGCTGCGCTACCGCCACCACGCCGACGCCGAGGGCACGCTGGTGAAGGTCGAGGCGCAGATCCTGCTGGACGGCGGCGCCTACGCGGACGTCTCCGCCGAGGCGCTGGCCGCCGCGACGGCCTTCTCGGCCGGTCCGTACGTCTGCCCGAACGTCTTCGTGGACGCCTGGGCGGTGCGCACCAACAACCCGCCGGCCGGCCGGATGCGCGGCGAGGGCGCCCTGCAGGCCTGTTTCGCGTACGAGTCCCAGCTGGACCAGCTGGCCGCCCGGATCGGCGTGGACCCGGTGGAGATCCGCCGCCGCAACGCGATGTCCACCGGCGACCCGCTGCCCACCGGACAGGCCGTCACCTGCCCGGCGCCGGTGCGCGCCCTGCTGGACGCGGTCGCGGCCGAGCCGCTGCCGGCCCTGCCGGTGGACGACCCGGACGCCGAGTGGCTGCTGCCCGGCGGGCCCGGCGGCGCGGGCGACCCGGCGGCGGTGCGGCGCGGCATCGGCTACGCCGTCGGCATGGTGCACATGCTGGGCGCCGAGGGCGAGGACGAGGTCTCCACCGCGACGGTGCGGGTCAGCGGCGACCACGCGACGGTGATCTGCGCGGCGGTCGACGCCGGGCAGGGCTTCGCCACGCTGGCCCGGCAGATCGTGCAGACCGTGCTGGGCGTCAGCGAGGTCTACATCGCGCCGGCCGACAGCGACCAGTCGATCGCCGGGCCGTCCGCCCGCGGCCGGCACACCTGGGTCTCCGGCGGCGCCGTCGAGCGGGCCGCGCTGATGGTCCGCCACCAGCTGCTGCAGCCGATCGCGGCGAACTTCGGGATGTCGGCGGAGCTGCTCCAGATCGCCGACGGCAAGATCACCTCGTACGACGGGGTGCTCGGCATGCCGGTCGCCGAGGCGCTGGAGGGCAAGGAGCTGTGGGCGACCGCGCAGTGCCGCCCGCCCCCCACCGAGCCGCTGGACGAGTCCGGGCAGGGCGACGCCTTCGTCTCCATCTCGTTCTGCGCGATGCGCGCGGTGGTGGACGTGGACATCGAGCTGGGCGCCGTCCGGGTGGTCGAGATGACCGTCGCCCAGGACGTCGGCCGGGCGCTGAACCCGCGCCAGATCGAGGACCGGATCGAGGCGGGGGTGGCCCAGGGCGTCGGCCTGGCGCTGCTGGAGGACCTGCGTACGGAGGGCGGGGTGCTGCAGAACCCCTCGCTCACCGGCTACCGGCTGCCCACCGCGCTGGACACCCCGGAGGTGCGGATCGCCGCGCTGCTGGAGGAGCGCGACGTGGTGGCCCCGTTCGGCGCGAAGGCGGTCGGCGCCGTCCCCGCGGTGGTCGCCCCGGCGGCCGTGGCCGCGGCCGTGCGCGCCGCCACCGGCCTGCCGGTCGGCCGGCTGCCGATCCGGGCGGAGGACGCCGTCACCGCCTGACCGGACGGTTCGGAAAGGCGACAAAAAGCGGTGCAAACAGCGGAAAGGAATTGCCGGCCGACTTTTCCGGGTCGACCGGCAATTCCTTTCTCCACGAGGCCATGGCGGGGATCGAACCCGCGTGTACCGCTTTGCAGACGGTTCCCTAAGCCACTCGGGCACACGGCCAGTGAATTCATAGTGGCCGATCCGGGGAGAGCGGTCAACGCTCCTTTGTAAATTCTGTATGGCAGTGTGTGCTACCGTCGGAGACCGGTGGCGGCATTTCCGCCACCCCGGACGAGCGCGTCGTACCCGGTGACGACAAGACGGCGCAGTTCAGCGGCAATCCGGCCGCTGTGGACTGCGGAGGCACCACCGTCATGGCCTGGCTCGTTCTGATCCTCTCGGGTTTCCTCGAAACCGTCTGGGCGGTCGCCCTGGAATCGTCCAAGGGCTTCACCCGCCTCGTTCCCAGCCTCGTCTTCGGCGTCGCCCTGCTGTTCAGCATGGGCGGGCTGGCGTACGCGATGCGCACCATTCCGATCGGTACCGGCTACGCGGTCTGGGTCGGCATCGGCGCGGTCGGCACCGCGGTCTACGGCATGGCCGTCCTGGGGGACGCGGTGACCATGGCCCGGATCGGCTGCCTGCTGCTGATCGTCTCCGGCGTGGTGGGCCTCAAGGTGCTGCACTGAGCCCCGGCGGGCCCGCGGCGTAGGTCCCGGGGCGGAGTCGATCACCGACCGGGGTCAGGGGTCATCGAGGCGGACGGCTCTTACGATGTTACGTATGACCACTGCCTCCCCCACCTCGGTCGACCCTGTTCCGATACCCCTCGACGACGACCCCGGTGGCGGGGTGCTCGGCGGCCGCTACCGCGCGCTGACCCTGGGGATCGTCTCGGTGGTCCTGGTGATCGCCTTCGAGGCGACGGCCGTCAACACCGCGATGCCGACCGCGGCCCGCCAGCTGAACGGGCTCGGGCTGTACGCCTTCGCCTTCTCCGGCTACTTCACCACCACCCTGTTCGCCCTGGTCGTCTCCGGCCAGTGGTGCGACCGGAGCGGCCCGCTGAGGCCGCTGTTCAGCGGCATCGCGGTGTTCGGCGTGGGGCTGGTGGTGGCCGGGACGGCGCCCGGGATGTGGGTGTTCGTGGCCGGCCGGGCGATCCAGGGCCTGGGCGGCGGGCTGGTGATCGTCGCGCTGTACGTGGTCGTCGGCCGGGCCTACCCGGAGCGGCTGCGGCCCGCGGTGTTCGCGGCCTTCTCCTCCGCCTGGGTGCTGCCCTCGATCATCGGCCCGCTGGTCTCCGGGGCCGTCACCCAGCACCTGGGCTGGCGCTGGGTGTTCCTGGCCGTGCCGGCGCTGATCCTGCTGCCGCTGGCCGTGATGGGCCCGGCGCTGGCCCGCTCGGAGCGGGAGCGCCCGGTGGTCCGGGGCGCGGCCTTCGACCGCCGTCGCACCCTGCTGGCCGCGATGGCGGCGGTCGGCGCCGGCCTGCTGCAGTACGCGGGCCAGCGGCGCGACCTGATCGGGCTGCTCCCGGGGATCGCCGGGGCGGCGCTGCTGGTGCCGGCCGTCCTGGGGCTGCTGCCGACCGGGACCCTGCGGGCCGGGCGGGGGCTGCCGGCGGTGATCCTGCTGCGCGGGATGGCGGCCGGGGCGTTCCTCGGCGCCGAGGCCTTCGTCCCGCTGATGATGACCACCCAGCGGGACCTCTCGCCGACGCTGGCCGGCCTGACCCTGACCAGCGGCGGCCTCACCTGGGCGGTCGGCTCCTGGCTCCAGGGCCGGCCCGGGGCGGAGCGCTACCGCGAGGCGATGATCCGGGGCGGCCTGCTGCTGACCGCGGTGGCGATCGGGGGCGCCGCGCTGGTGCTGTTCCCGGCGGTGCCGGCCTGGGTCGCGTCGGTGGCCTGGGGCGTCGGCGGCATCGGGATGGGGATGGCGATCGCGAGCGTCAGCGTGCTGATGATGAAGCTCTCCACGCCGGAGGACGCCGGGGCCAACTCGGCCGCCCTGCAGATGAGCGACGCGCTGGGCAACGTGCTGCTGACCGGGATGGCCGGGGTGCTGTTCGCGGCGCTGGGCGGCGGCTCGCTCGCCGCCGCCCACGAGGGCGGCGGGGCGGCCGGCTCGCCCGGCGCCTTCGCGGTGATCCTGCTGTCGATGGCCGGGGTGGCGCTGCTCGGCGCGCTGCTGGCCGGCCGGGTGCGGGCGAAGGCCTGACGGTCAGGACCCGGCGGGGGCTCCGGCCCCCACCGGGGCGCCGAGGAAGGCCTCCCAGCCGCCGGCCGGGGCCTGGCCCGGGGCGAGGGTCTGGAGCTTGCGCAGCACCGCCGGGTCCTGGGCGTCCAGCCAGTCGACCAGCTGCCGGAAGGAGACCAGCCGGACCTCCGGCTTGCCCGCGATGGTCCGGAGGACGTCCTCGACGGCGTTCATGTAGATGCCGCCGTTCCACTCCTCGAAGTGGTTGCCGATGACGTACGGCGCCCGGTTGCCGTTGTAGGTGCGGTCGAAGCCCATCAGGTAGGCGTCGCGGGCCTGGGTCTGGAAGCCGGGGTGGAGCGCCGGGTCGGCCTTGGTGTTGGGGCCGCACTGGTTGTACATGATGTTGTAGTCCATCGAGAGCACCTGGAAGGTGTGCCCGGGGAACGGGATGGACTGCAGCGGGAGGTCCCACAGGGCGCCGCCCTGGATCTTCTGCGGCCACACCTGGGTGCCGTTGCCGCTGCTGTCGTAGCGCCAGCCGCGCTTGACCGCGGTGGGCAGCAGGTTGCGCTGGCCCTCCAGACAGGGGGTGCGGCTGCCGATCAGCTCCTTGCGGTAGTCGAAGGGCAGCGCCGGCAGGTCGGTGAAGCCGGTGTTGGTGCGCCAGTTCGTCACGAAGTCCATCGCCTGCTGGATCTCGCTGTCCCACTCCTCGGGGGACCACTTGCCGACGCCGGTGGAGCCGCAGAAGTGGCCGTTGAAGTGGGTCCCGATCTCGTGGCCCTCCAGCCAGGCCGCGTGCACGTTCTCCAGGGTGTCGCGGATGTGCTGGTCGCTCAGGTAGCCGATGTCGGAGGCGCCGGCCCTGTGCTGCGGCGGGCGGTAGAGGTCCTTCTTGGACTCCGGCAGCAGGTAGAGGCCGCTGAGGAAGAAGGTCATCTTCGCGTCGTGCTCCTGCGCCAGCCGGCGGAAGCGGGCGAACAGGCCGTTGTCGAGCTCGCCGGCGCCGTCCCAGGAGAAGACCACGAACTGCGGCGGGCGCTGGCCGGGCTGCAGCCGGTCGGGGACCGGCTGGTGCGGCTGGGCGCCGGTGTCCGAGGTGGAGCCGTCGCCGATCAGGACGGCCTGCGGCTTGGGGGCCGGGGCCGGGGCGGGGGTGTCGCCCCGCTCGTCGGCCGCGCCGGTGGCCGGGACGACGGCTCCGGGCACCCGCACTCCGCCGGTGGCGTGGTCGCTGCCGCAGCCGGCCGCCAGCGTGGCGGCGGTGGCGGCGCCCGCCGCCAGCAGGGTGCGGCGTGAGAGGGCTTCCATGGTCACTCCGTTCGTGGGGCGGTGGGGCGGCGTGCGGGAGTGCGGAGTCCGGTCGGACAAGTGGGTGATACAACCCGTGGCCGGGTCAGCATGGCACGGGGGCGGGGCCGGTCGGAGAGGCGCAGCGCGTCGTCCGGAGCGATCGCCCGAACGCCGCAACCGATCGGGTCCGTAGAACCGTCGGTAGCTCGTGTCGGGAGTGTTCCTGCGGCGATCGTATGCGGGGGGCGGCCGTCGCGCTCCGCGACCGGGTGCCCACGGGGCGCACGAAAGAGGGCGTCAGCCCTGCCGATCGGCGGGTGCCGGTACGACCGTCGTATGGACGTGCCTTACAGTCCGTTCCGGTTGAATTGTTTCCCAGGAAACTCCCAGGAAGCGGGGTTCCGTCGGCAGAGGGGAGCGCCCGTGGGCGTCCAGCAGAGCAGGGGGCCCTGGCCGGGCACCCTGGCGGCGGGTGCCGCGCTGGTGCTCGGTGCCTGGCTCGTGCACGACGGAGGCCCGTCGCTGCCGCCCGCGCCGGGGGCCGGCCAGGCCCAGGCCGGGATCACGCCGGTCTCGGTCGTCCCTCCGCTGGGCCCGTCCGCGCCGACCCGGATCCGCATCCCGGCGGTGCGCCTGGACGCCCCGGTCACCGCGCTCGGACTGGACGCGGACGGCCACCTGCAGACCCCGCCCGAGGCGGACCGCAACCTGGCGGGCTGGTACCGGGGCGGGGCCAGCCCCGGCCAGCGCGGTACCGCGATCCTGGCGGGACACGTCGACAACAAGACCGGCCCCGCGGTCTTCTATCATCTGGGCGCGCTCCGTCGGGGGGACCGGATCGAGATCGCCCGGGCGGACGGCGCCACCGCCGTCTACCAGCTCTACGCCATCGAAGTGCACGACCGAAAGGACTTCCCGGACGATCGGGTCTACCGTCAGGCCACTGACGCGCAGCTGCGGGTGATCACCTGCGGCGGCTCGTACAGCGAGGAGCACGGCTACGACGGCAACGTCGTCGCCTACGGCTTCCTGGCCGACACCACCCCGCCGGGCAAAGCCGCATGAGCACGCTGACCCTTGCCTCCCGCTGGAACCCGATCGACTGGCCGCTCACCGAGGGCCTGATCCCGCACGCCGTGCTGGCGGCCGGCTGGGCGGCGCTGATCGCGCTCGCCGTCGGCCGCGGCCGGAGCTGGTGGCGGGTCCGCCTGCCCGCCGCCCTGATCACCGCCGCGGCGCTCAGCTGGCTGCTGGACGTCGTGGTCGACGGCTGGTGGCACCCCTTCCCGGAGGGCACGCCCAAGTACGTCACCTGGTGGATAGCCATCGCCCTGACCGGGCTCTGCCTGGCCGGCTACCGGATGCGCCGGCTCACCTGGCGGCGGCGGGGGCTCGCGCTGGGCCTGTGCGGCCTGGTGGTGCTGATGGCCTCCTCCGAGGTGAACATCGGCTTCGGCCAGTTCCCGAGCGGGCGCGTGATGCTCGCGCCGTGGCTGACCAAGACCGACGGGCTGGTCGCCGACAAGGCGGGCCAGACCGTGGCCGCCCCGCCGGGCAGGACGCTGGAGGAGGTCTGGCAGCCCCCGGCGGACCTGCCCGAGAAGGGCACCGTGTCGGTGGTGCCGATCCCCGGCACCAAGTCGGGCTTCAAGGCCCGCGACGCGTACGTCTACCTCCCGCCCGCCTACCAGGCCACCCCGCGGCCGCTGCTCCCGGTGATCGTGATGATCACCGGTCAGCCCGGCGTCCCGGGGGACTGGGTGCTCTCCGCGCAGATCAACGAGGCGCTGGACGCCTACGCCGCGGACCACGGCGGCCTCGCGCCGATCGTGGTGATGCCCGACCAGCTCGGCTCCACCTGGGCCAACACGCTCTGCCTCGACTCCAAGATCGCCAAGACCCAGACCTACCTGGCGGTGGACGTCCCCGAGTGGGTGCACCAGCACCTCCAGACGGCGGCCGGCCGGAAGTCCTGGGCGATCGGGGGCGCCTCGATGGGTGGAACCTGCGCCCTCCAGCTCGGCGTCAACGCCTCCGACGTGTACGGCACCGTCCTCGACATGTCCGGGCAGGAGGAACCGACCCTGGGCAGTCGGGAACAGACCGTCAAGGCCGCCTTCGGTGGTGACGAGAAGAAGTTCGACGCGGTCGATCCGCTCCAGGTGATGGCCCGCAAGAAGTTCCCGGACACCAACGTCGCGTTGGTCGTCGGCGAGACCGACGAGGAGTTCAGACCGCAGATGGAGAAGGTCTACCAGGCCGCGCAGGCGGCCGGAATGAAGTCCAAGTTCGAACTGATGCCGGGTGGCCACGGCTGGGTCGTCTTCCGGCCCGGCATCGCCCAGCAGCTCCCGTGGCTCGCCCAGCAGACCGGGCTGACCCGGTGACCGGGGCGGGGACGGCGCTGGCCACCGTCGGCGAGCAGCGCGGGCCGGGGCCGGACGCGGAGCGCTCGGCCGAGCGCGGCACCGACCGGGCCGACCGGGCGCCGGTCACCCG
>NZ_LFVW01000534.1:0-8033 GCF_001182915.1 Kitasatospora sp. MY 5-36 | reverse complement strand
CGGGAGCGGTCGAGGGGGCGGGCGAGCGGCTCGTGCCGGGCACCGAGTGCCCGCCGCAGCCGCCGGCCGGTGCGCCGCGGGAGCGACGCGGGCAGGGCCGGGCGGGGAGTGCTGGACACGGTGAGGGCTCCTCAGGGGCGCGGGGACGCTGGCCGGTTACGCCCCAATGTCCACCCGGCGGCCCCCCGCGCACAAGAGTCGTGCGCGTTCGGAGGACCGCCGGTACCTACCGGTCAGGGCCGGTCGGCCCAGTGGTCGGGACGTTCGGCCCTCGGCATCCGCACCCGGTCCGGGCAGGCTGGGGTGTGGCGGCGTCCTCCCGGTGCTTGGGCGCGGCCGTGGCCCGGTCGGCCGTGGGGGCGCCGGGCCGAGGTACGGGGCAGGGGGTGGTCGTGGGGCCACCCCCTGCCTGTGCCGTGTCCGGCTCCGGCCCGTTCTCCGCCCTTTCCTCGCCAATGGACTGACGATGTCCCAGGTCGGGGCCGTATTCTGCCCAGATATACACTCGGGGTATACGCCGGGTGTATGTTTCCCCCATGAGTGTTCCTTTGACCCTTCTGGGGCTGCTGGAGCGAGAGCCGAGCCACGGCTACGACCTCAAGCGCGACTACGACGCCCTCTTCGGCCGCGGCAAGCCCCTTCCGTACGGCCAGGTCTACTCGACCCTCGGCCGGCTGGCCCGCGACGGCAAGGTGGTGGCCGGCGAGGCGGAGCCCGGCGACGGGCCCGAGCGCAAGCGGTACGTCATCACCGAGACCGGGGCGACCGAGTTCGAGACCTGGCTCCAGGAGCCGGTCGCGCCCGAGCCCAACCTCCAGTCCGTGCTGTTCACCAAGGTGGTGCTGGCCCTGATGCTGGGCCGGGACGCCGAGCACTACCTGGACACCCAGCGCGCCGCCCACCTGCGCCGGATGCGCGAGCTCACCGAACTGCGCCGCACCGGAGCCCTGGTGGACGCCCTGCTCGCCGACCACGGCCTGTTCCACCTGGAGGCCGACCTGCGCTGGATCGACCTCACCGCCGCCCGCCTGGACGCGCTCGCCGCGGAGGTGAACGCGTGACCGCCGTGATCGAGGCCCGGGACATCGCCCTCGCCTTCGGGGAGACCCCCGCCCTGCGCGGGGCCAGCCTGTCCGTCCAGGCCGGCGAGGTGCTCGCCATCATGGGCCCCAGCGGCTCCGGCAAGTCGACGTTACTGCACTGCCTGGCCGGCATCCTGGTGCCCGACGCGGGGGAGGTGCTGTTCGACGGGCAGCGCCTGGACACCATGCCGGAGGCCCGGCGCAGCGCCCTGCGCCGGGACAGGTTCGGCTTCGTCTTCCAGTTCGGCCAGCTGGTGCCGGAGTTGACGGCCGAGGAGAACGTCGCGCTGCCGCTGCTGCTGAACGGTGTGCGCCGCTCCGCCGCGCTGGCCCAGGCCCGTCCCTGGTTCGCCCGGCTCGGCCTGGACGGCATGGAGCAGCGCCGCTCCGGCGAGCTGTCGGGCGGTCAGGCGCAGCGGGTCGCGCTGGCCCGCGGCCTGGTGGCCCGGCCGCGGGTGCTGTTCGCCGACGAGCCGACCGGCGCGCTGGACTCGCTGACCGGCGAGCAGGTGATGGAGCTGATGGTCGCCTCCGCCAAGGAGCAGGGCACCACCGTCATCCTGGTCACCCACGAGGCCCGGGTCGCCGCGTACGCGGACCGCGAGGCGGTCGTCCGCGACGGCCGGGCCCGGACGCTCTCGGCCGGCGCCGGAACGGTGGCCCCGTGATCGCCTTCTCGCTCCGGCTGGCCGTCAGCGGCGGCCGGGAGGCGGTGGCCCGGCTGCTGATGATCGCGGCGGCGGTCGCGGTCGGCGTGGGGCTGCTGCTCTCGACCTTCGCCGGCGTGAGCGCGATCGACCGGGCCAACGAGCGGCAGCTCTGGATGAACACGGGCGTCAAGGGCGCGACCGCGGCCACCTCGGCGGACCCGCTCTGGTGGGGCGCCCGGATGGACTACTACCGGGGGAGGACCGTCTTCCGGGCCGATGTCGCCCCGACCGGTCCCGCCTCGCCGCTGCCGCCCGGCCTGAGTCGGCTGCCCGCGCCCGGCGAGTACTACGCCTCGCCCGCGCTGGAGAAGCTGCTGCGCGACACCCCGGCCGTCGAACTGGGCGACCGCTTCCCCGGACGGCAGGTCGGCACCCTCGGCGAGGACGGGCTGCCCTCCCCGGACACCCTGGCGCTGGTCGTCGGCCGCACCGCGGACGAGGTCAAGGCCCTGCCGAGGGCCACCACCGTCACCAGCCTCGCCACCGTCCTGCCCCACGACTGCGAGTACGACTGCTACGGCGCGGGCGTGCACGGCGACGCGATGGTCCTGGTGCTCACCGTGGTCGCCGCCGCGCTGATCTTCCCGGTGCTGGTCTTCATCGGCACCGCGACCCGGCTCTCCGCCGCCACCCGGGAGCAGCGTTACGCCGCGATCCGCCTGGTGGGCGCGACGCCCGGCCAGGTGTCGGTGATCTCGGCGGTGGAGTCCACCCTGGCCGCGGTGATCGGCACGGCCCTCGGCTTCGGCCTGTTCGCCGCGCTGAAACCGGTGGTGGCCGACGTGCCGTTCACCGGCGACCGCTTCTTCGCCTCCGACCTGAGCCTGACCCTGCCGCAGGCGGCCGGGGTGGTGCTGGGCGTGCCGGTGGCGGCCGCGCTCGCCGCCCGGCTCGCGCTGCGCCGGGTCACCGTCTCGCCGCTCGGGGTCTCCCGCAGGGTCACCCCGAAGCCGCCGAGCGCCTGGCGGCTGGCACCGCTGGTGGCCGGCCTCGCCGAACTCGGCTACTTCGTGGGCAACCGCCCGGAGACCACCGACGGGCAGTCCACGGCCTACCTGACCGGCTTCGTGCTGGTGATGCTCGGGCTGGTGGTCTCGGGGCCGTGGCTGACCATGGCCGCGGCCCGGGCGGTGGCCCGGCGCACCCGCCGTCCGGCCGCCCTGATCGCGATGCGCCGCCTGGCGGACGACCCGGGAGCGGGCTTCCGTTCGGTCGCCGGCGTGGTGCTGGCGCTGTTCGTGACCACCGCGACCCTGGCCATCATGAGCACCATCAACGCGAACCAGGGCATGCTCAACGGCGCCCCCGAGGTGCGCAAGGCGATCGTGGACGCCCCCTTCGGCAACCGGAACGACGCGGCCCTGCTGCCGTCGGTGCCCGATCGCGTGCTGGCCCGGGCGCGGGCCGTCCCCGGGTTCCAGGGGATCGCCCTGGTGCACGAGGACCCGGCCGGTACGGGCCAGCGGAGCGGGCGGGGCATCGTGCCCGGCCTGGTGAGCTGCGCGGACCTCGCGCAGATCCCCGTGGTCGGCCACTGCGCTCCCGGCGCCGCCGTCGCGGCCGTCGACCCCTACCAGCTGGTCGGCCTGGTGGACGCCTCCGACCGGGAGTGGCCGGCCGCACCGGTCTCTGCGGCCGAGGCGGCCGGGCTCCCGGTGCGGATGCTCTACGCGACCACCGACGGTTCCAAGGCGGCCAAGGAACAGCTGCGGACCCTGTTCATGAAGGAGTTCCCGCACTACGAGGCGAGGCTGGCCGAGGACTGGTCCTCCGCCGGGCAGAAGAAGCTCCAGGGCTGGCGGCAGCTGGCGAACGTGGTGCTGCTGACCACCCTGCCGATCGCCGGGTGCAGCCTCGCGGTGAGCGTGGTGGCCGGACTGTCCGACCGCCGGCGGCCGTTCGCGATGCTGCGGCTGACCGGCGCACCGCTGCGGCTGCTGCGCAGGGTGGTCGGACTGGAGAGCGCGCTGCCGCTGCTGGTGGTCTCGGCGCTCGCGATCGGGACGGGCTTCGCCGCGGCGGCGATGTTCCTCAAGGCGCAGAAGGACTACGACCTGGTGTCCCCGGGCCCGGCGTACTACGGGCTGACCGGTTTCGGGCTGGCCGCCTCGCTCGGGATCATCGCCTCGACGCTGCCGCTGCTGAAGCGGATCACCGGACCGGAGGCGGCCCGCAACGGCTGAGCGCCGTCAGGCGGTCGGCTGCCCCGTCACCCGTTCCAGCGGGCGACGGGGTAGCCGTGCGTTCCGGCCAGCAGCCGCGGGGACAGCCGCGGCAGCCAGCTGCCGAGCACCAGCGCGGACGGGTAGAACATCGGCTCGGGCAGCGCGTCCACCGGGACGCGCTCCCAGCCGCCGCACGCGTGCGGCTCGGTGACCACGGCCTCGGCCAGGCTCGGCGGCGCCAGCACGGCGGCCGTCAGCCGGGGCCGGCCGAGCTCGTGGTCGAGGTGGACGGCGAGCACCCGCATCTCCTCGGCGGGCAGCACGATGCCGGTCTCCTCGGCGAGTTCGCGGGCCGCGGTCCGCTCGAAGGACTCGCCGAGGTCGACCTTGCCGCCGGGCAGGCTCCAGGTCGGCGGCTCGCCGGCCGTGGTCCGGCGGCCGATCAGCACCCGGCCGTCGCCGGTGGGCACGATGACCCCGGCGCCGAGCAGCGGTGCGGTCGGCGGGACCGGTGCGGCGGGTGCGGGCGCGGCCGGCCCGGCGGGTCCGGTGGGCGCGGTCGGTCCGGTCGGTCCGGACGGTGCGGTGCTCAACTCGCCATCCCCTTCGGCTGGTTACCAGTTGGAGCGGTCGTAGTCCTTGAGGAAGCAGCCGTACAGGTCCTCGCCCGCCTCGCCGCGCACGATCGGGTCGTACACCCGGGCCGCGCCGTCGACCAGGTCGAGCGGGGCGTGGAAGCCCTCGTCGGCGAGGCGCATCTTGTCCGGGTGCGGCCGCTCGTCGGTGATCCAGCCGGTGTCGACGGCGGTCATCAGGATGCCGTCGGACTCGAACATCTCCTGCGCGCTGGTGCGGGTGAGCATGTTGAGCGCGGCCTTGGCCATGTTGGTGTGCGGGTGGCCGGCGCCCTTGTAGCCGCGCGAGAAGACGCCCTCCATCGCGGAGACGTTGACCACGTACTTGCGGCGGGACGCGGAGGCGGCCATCGCCGGGCGCAGCCGGCTGATCAGGATGAACGGCGCGGTGGAGTTGCAGAGCTGGACCTCCAGCAGCTCCATCGGGCCGACCTCGCTGACGGTCTGCACCCAGCTGTTGGTGTCCGCGAGGTCGGGCACCAGGCCTCCGGCGTCGATCGCGGTGCCGGCCGCGATCCGGTCGGGCGTCGCGGAGCCGGTGACCAGGGCCAGCGAGGTGACGTCCTCGGCGGTGATCCGCTGCGTGTCGCCGCCCGCCTGGTGGGGGAGGGCGGGCAGGTCGACGCTGCCGCTGCCGAAGCGGCCGATGGTGGTGGCCTGGGGCAGCTCGCCGGCCGGCAGCGGGGCGGACTCGGCGTTGACCAGCTCGCGGTAGGACTCCGGCGGGCGGCGCACGGTCTGCGCGGCGTTGTTGATCAGGATGTCCAGCGGGCCGTCGGCGGCGACCTCGTCGGCCAGGGCCATCACCTGGGCCGGGTCGCGCAGGTCGATGCCGATGATCTTGAGGCGGTGGATCCACTCGGCGCTGTCCGGCATCGCCGTGAAGCGGCGGATCGCGTCGTTGGGGAAGCGGGTGGTGATGGTGGTGTGGGCGCCGTCGCGCAGCAGCATCAGCGCGATGTACATCCCGATCTTGGCCCGGCCGCCGGTGAGCAGCGCGCGCTTGCCGGTGAGGTCGGCGCGGGCGTCCCGGCGGGAGCGGTTCTTGACCGCGCAGTCCTGGCAGAGGTTGTGGTAGAAGGCGTCGACCTCGATGTACCGCTGCTTGCAGGTGTAGCAGGAGCGCGGACGCTCCAGGATGCCGGCGATCTCGGTGGTGGTGACGGTGGTCAGGCCGAAGGCGCCGGCCGTCTCGTCGTCGATCCGGGTGGGCGCGCCGGTGGCGGTACGGGCGGTGACCTCGCGGTCGTTGGCGGTCTTGCGGGCCCGGGTCTCCTGGCGGCGGCGCTGCTTGAGGGTGCGGAATATGCCGCCGACGGCCTTGCGGACGGTGATCGCGTCCGGATGGTCCACGTGCAGCTCGTCGAGCTCGGCCAGCACCTCCAGGCAGAGCCGCAGCCGCTCGGGGTCGAGGCCGGGACCGAAGTCGGTCTCCTCCTCGGCGCCCTCGACCGGGTCCTGGCCGAGGTCCGTCCGCCCGGTGCCCGTCTGCTCGATGTCCGCCTGTCGGAGGTCCGTCTGGTCGATGTCCGTCTGACCGATGCTCACGCCTGCTGCCGCTTTCCCGATTCGCCACGCCCACACGCGTGAAGCCAAGCCCCTTACCGCGTGAATGCTACGGGAGCGGTCCGGACCGGGGCGAAAAGCCGACGTCGGAGGGGGTCTTTGGATGATCCTCCATGTCTACGCGCGGAGTATTGATCACGGTTTGTACGCAGCCCCAGCAATGCCCGTCGAACTGGCTTTTGCCCCCACCCTCACGGAGAATCGAACGCTGGGTGCCGGGCGCCCGAGTGCGCTCCGGCGGCATCGCCGCAACCGCACCCGAGGTGTATCCCCCCAGCCAGAGAGCCCTCCTTCATGCGCTTCCTGAACGACCTCAAGCCCTCGTACGACCTGACGTACGACGACGTCTTCATGGTCCCCAGCCGTTCCGCCGTGGGCTCCCGGCAGGGCGTCGACCTCTCCTCGAACGACGGCACCGGCACCACCATCCCGCTGGTCGTGGCCAACATGACCGCCATCGCCGGCCGCCGGATGGCCGAGACCGTCGCCCGCCGCGGCGGCCTGGTCGCCATCCCGCAGGACATCCCCACCGAGGTCATCGCCGAGGTCGTCTCCTGGGTCAAGCAGCGCCACCTGGTGTTCGACACCCCGATCACGCTCGCCCCCGGCGCCACCGTGGCCGAGGCGCTCTCGCTGCTGCCCAAGCGCGCGCACGGCGCCCTCGTGGTGGTCGAGGACGGCAAGCCCGTCGGCGTGGTCACCGAGTCCGACTGCCAGGGCGTGGACCGCTTCACCAGCCTGGCCGACATCATGTCCCGCGAACTGCTGCTGCTGGACGAGGGCATCGACCCGCGGACCGCCTTCGAGAAGCTCACCGAGGCGCACCGCAAGCTCGCCCCCGTCGTGGACGGCGAGGGCCGACTGGTCGGCATCCTCACCCGCAAGGGCGCGCTGCGCGCCACCCTGTACACCCCGGCCGTGGACGAGGCCGGCAAGCTGCGGATCGCCGCCACCGTCGGCATCAACGGCGACGTCGCGGGCAAGGCTGCGGCGCTGATCGAGGCCGGTGCCGACGTGCTGGTGGTCGACACCGCGCACGGCCACCAGGAGTCCATGATCAGCGCGCTGCGCGCGGTGCGCGGCCTGGACCCGCGGGTCCCGATCGTGGCCGGCAACGTGGTCTCCGCCGCCGGTGTCCGCGACCTCGTCGAGGCGGGCGCCGACATCCTCAAGGTCGGCGTCGGCCCCGGCGCCATGTGCACCACCCGGATGATGACCGGCGTCGGCCGGCCGCAGTTCTCCGCCGTCCTGGAGTGCGCCGCCGAGGCCCGCCGGCTCGGCAAGCACGTCTGGGCCGACGGCGGCGTGCGCCACCCGCGCGACGTCGCGATGGCGCTGGCCGCCGGCGCCTCCAACGTGATGATCGGCTCCTGGTTCGCCGGGACCTACGAGTCCCCGGGCGACCTCCAGACCGCCGCCGACGGGCGCCAGTACAAGGAGAGCTTCGGCATGGCCTCGGCCCGCGCCGTCAGCAACCGCACCGCCCAGGACTCCTCGTACGACCGGGCCCGCAAGGCGCTGTTCGAGGAGGGCATCTCGCACTCCCGGATGTTCCTCGACCCGACCCGCCCCGGCGTCGAGGACCTGATCGACTCGATCATCGCGGGCGTCCGAAGCTCCTGCACCTACGCGGGCGCCGGCAGCCTGGAGGAGTTCCAGGAGAAGGCGATCGTGGGCATCCAGAGTGCGGCCGGCTACGCCGAGGGCAAGCCGCTGCACTCCAGCTGGGCCTGACCGGCTCCGGCGCCCGCTGCGCCTGTTGTGCCTGCCGGGCCCGCCGCGTCGGGGCCCGCACCGTCGGCCGTCCGGTTCCTCGCCTCGGGGAGCCGGGCGGCCGCGGCCGTTGCGGGGGGCGTTGCGGGGGCCGTCGCGGGG
>NZ_LFVW01000533.1:0-4282 GCF_001182915.1 Kitasatospora sp. MY 5-36 | reverse complement strand
CGGCCGGCCGGCGGGTGGACGTCCACCTCCCGGCCGGGCACCGCGCGGACGGCGGACCGTACCCGGTCGCGGTGCTGCTGGACGGCGAGATGTGGGGCGGGGTGCTGTCCGTCGGCGACACCCTCGACAACCTGGCGGCGGACGGTGCGATCCCGCCGACCGTCGCCCTGCTCGTGCACACCATGGGCCCGCAGCGGCCGGACGACCTGAGCTGCAACCCGGCCTTCGTCGACCTCCTCGCCGACCGCCTCCTCCCCTGGGCCGTAAAGGAGTTCGGCGCGAGCACCGACCCCGCCGACACCGTGGTCGCGGGCCAGAGCGCGGGCGGCCTCACCGCCGCCTACGCGGCCTACCGCCGCCCGGAGCGCTTCGGCAACGCGCTCTCCCAGTCCGGCTCCTTCTGGTGGCCCGACGAGACCGAGTTCGACGTCGGCAGCGAGTGGCTGACCCGCCGCCTCGCCGCCGAACAGCGGCGCCCGGCCCGCTTCTGGATCGAGGTCGGGCTCCAGGAGTGGATGCTGCTCGCCCAGAACCGCCACCTGCGCGACGTCCTCACCGCCCGCGGCTACGACCTCGCCTACCGCGAGTTCAACGGCGGTCACGACTACGCCTGTTGGCGCGGCGGCCTGGCCGACGGGCTCGCCCACCTGCTGGGCGGCCGGTGACCTGCGGACCAGCCGGTCCGCGGGCGGTCGGCGGCGATCGGGGACCTCACCCCTGATCGCCGCCGGCGGTCGCGGTCGGGATCCGGGAACGGCGTCACCGTCTTCTTCCGGGGTCCACGACCGGGTAGAGCGGGAAGCCCATCCGCGGGTAGTCGCGGATGGGCTTCCCGCTCGAGTCGTTGTCGGGGTCGGTCGGCGGGACGATCCGGCACGGTGGCGTTGCTCCCGTGTCCGGTGCGGTGGTCGTCCGCCGGGCCGCACGACGCGGCCGGGCGGACGACCACCACCTGAGGGCTCAGTCCTCCGGCGGCGGGCCCGGGGCGTCGACCGGGAGGCGGACGGCCAGGAGGGCACCGGCGGCGACCAGGGCCGCCGTGAGCCCGAGGGCGAGCCGGTACGGTCCGGCGCCCGCGCCGTCGCCGAACGCGCCGATGAGGGCCGCGGTGGCGGCGATACCGAGGGCGCCGCCGAGGGTGCGCAGGATGGTGAACAGGCCCATCGCGCGGCCCATCGCGGGCGGCGGGACGTCGGCGAAGCCGGCGATCTGGACGGTGAGCACGGCAATGCCCAGCACCAGTCCGACGGCGAACATCAACGCCCGTACGGCCCACGGGTTCTCCGCGAAGCCGAGCGCGGCCAGCACGGCCGCCGCCAGCAGCAGCCCGGGCAGGGCCAGCCGGCGTGGGCCGAGGCGGGGCAGCAGGCGGTCCACCACCTGCGAGGCGGCCATCAGACCGATGGCCTCCGGGAAGACGCTCAGCCCGGCGTCCAGGGCGGTGGCGCCGCGCGCCGCCTGGTAGAGCAGCGGCAGCACGAACAGGGCGCCCATCAGCCCGGCCGAGGTCAGCAGGGCCAGCCAGCTCGCCGTGCCGAAGGTGCGGTCGGCGAGCAGCCGCAGCTCCACCAGGGGCTCGGCGGTGCGCAGTTGGTGCCGTACGGCGGCGCCCAGCAGGACCAGGCCGAGCAGTCCGCCGAGGGCCACCCCCGGGGAGGCCCAGCCGTGCGCCGGGCCGAAGCCGAGGGCGTAGGTGAGCAGCCCGAGGCCGGGGGTGGCGAGCAGGAAGCCGGTGGTGTCGAAGCGGCCGGCCGGGGGCTCCTGTTCGCCGCGCAGGCCGATCAGCCCGATCAGCACGGCGGCCGCGCCGATCGGCACGTTGACCAGGAACAGCCAGTGCCAGGAGAGGTGTTCGGTGAGGAAGCCGCCGAGCGGCGGCCCGAGGGCGGGCATCAGCGCGGTCGGGACGATCAGGATGCGGCCCAGGCCGGCCCGCTCGTGCGGGGCGAAGGCCCGGAACAGCAGGGTCATCCCGACCGGTGTGAGCAGCCCGCCGGCCACGCCCTGGACGGCCCGGGCGGCGGACAGCGCGCCCAGGCCGGGCGCCGCCGCGCAGAGCGCGGAGGCGAGGGTGAAGGCGGCGAGCGAGCCGAGGAAGACCCGCTTGACGCCGTACCGGTCGCCGAGCCAGCCGGCCACCGGCAGTCCGAGGGCGAGGCCGACCAGGAAGGCGGTCTCCACGGCGTTCGCCGCCGAGACCGGGCGGCCGAAGTCCTCGGCGATGCTGAACAGCGCCGGGTTGACGATGGTCGAGTCCAGGCCGTTCATGCACATCGCGGCCGTGTAGACGACCACCACCGCGGCGCGCCCCGCGAGCAGGGGGCGCGCCGGGGCCTGGACCGCCGGAGGGGTTGCCGGAGGGGTCACAGCGTGGTCCAGTGCGCGGTGATCCACTCCAGGGCAGCCGGCCGCTCGCAGGGGCCGTGGGCGACGGTCCAACCGGCCGGGACGGCGGCGAAGGCGGGCCACAGGGAGTGCTGTCCCTCGGCGTTGACGAGCGCGAGGAACTCGCCGTCGGCGTCGAAGGGGTTGGCGGGGGCGTCACTCATCGGTGGTCTTCTCCATCGTCGGTCTTCTTGTCGGACTGCTTGTCGGACTGCTTGAGGTGGTCGGCGATCACGCTCGCGATGTGCGCGATCGGCTCGGGCAGGGTCATGTCCTTGTGGGAACAGGCCACGTCCGTGTTGTCGATCCGGCCGGACACGTACGGCGTCCACAGCTCGGGCACCAGGGTGTCGTCGATGGTGTCGACGGTGGCGCGGAAGAACAGCACGTCGCCGTCGAAGCGGCGGTGGTCGTAGCCGCGCACCAGGTGGTTGGTGTTGAGGTAGATCCGGTTGAGCGCGGCCACGGTGCTCTCGTCCAGCCCGGCGAGCGGGCTGCCCTCGCGGCGCAGCAGCGCGGTGACGGCGCCGAGTTCGAGCGGCAGGCCGTCGAGGTCCTCCGGTCCGAAGCCGCCCATGGTGAGCAGCGCCTCCAGTGCCTCGGCCTGGTCGGGGACGGGCAGCTCGCGGAAGCCCTCGGCCGGGTAGGCGTCCAGGATGGCGAGCAACTCGACCTCCTGGCCCAGCTCCTGGAGCCGGACGGCCACCGCGTGCGCGATGATCCCGCCGGTGGACCAGCCGAGCAGCCGGTACGGGCCGTCCGGCTGGACCTCGCGCAGCCGGCCGGCGTAGTGCGCGGCCAGCTCCTCCAGCGTTTCCGGCAGCGGGAGTTCGGCGGTGGCGGCACCGACGCCCTGGGCCTGGAGGCCGTAGATCGGCACCTCGCCGGGCAGGTTGCGGATCAGGCCGGTGTAGCACCAGCTGAGGCCGCCGGCCGGGTGGACGGCGAACAGCGGGCGCTGCCGGCCGGGAGCGACGGGCCGCAGCGGCAGCAGCACGTCCAGGGCGTCGGCGGCGGGCGCGCCCGCCGCGAGGGCGGCGTCCAGGGCGGCCACGGTCGACGCCTGGAACAGCGCGCCGATGCCGACCTCCAGTCCGAGCACCTCGCGGATCCGCCCGGCGAGCCGCACGACCAGCAGCGAGTGCCCGCCGAGTGCGAAGAAGTCGTCCTCGACGCCGACCGAGGCCACGCCCAGCACCTCGGCGAACAGTTCGCACAGCTGCTGCTCGCGCGGGGTGCGCGGCGGGCGGCCGGCCCCTGCGGCGGGGGCCTCGGGGGCGGGCAGGGCGCGGCGGTCGAGCTTGCCGTTGGCGGTCAGCGGGAGGCGGTCGAGCAGGACGACGGCGGAGGGCACCATGTGGGCGGGCAGTTCGGCGGCGGCGTGGGCGCGCAGCTCGTCCGGGGTGGCGGTGCCGACCGGTCCCACGGCGCCGACCGGCGCGACCGCGTAGCCGACCAGCCGCTTGTCCCCCGGCACGTCCTCCCGCACCACCACGGCGGCGTCGGCGACGGCCGGGTGGGCGGCCAGCACGGCCTCGATCTCGCCGAGTTCGATCCGGAAGCCGCGCAGCTTGACCTGCTGGTCGGCGCGGCCGAAGTACTCCAGGACGCCGTCGGCGCGGCGCCGGGCGAGGTCCCCGGAGCGGTACATCCGGGTGCCGCGCTCGCCGAACAGCGCGGCGTACGGGTCGGCGACGAAGCGGGTGGCGGACAGCTCGGGGCGGCCGAGGTAGCCGCGGGCCAGGCCCGCCCCCGCCACGTACATCTCGCCGGTGACACCGGGCGGGACGGGCTGGAGGTGCTGGTCGAGGACGTAGACCCGCAGGTCGGGGATGTTGACGCCGATGGTGCTGCTGCTCCCGGCGGCGGCGCTCGCCCGGTCCAGGGCGATGTACGA
>NZ_LFVW01000052.1:0-36113 GCF_001182915.1 Kitasatospora sp. MY 5-36 | reverse complement strand
CCCCGCGCGGCTTCGGCTTCGCCTCGCCGCTGGGCCTCAACAGCGTTGCGCAGGAAGTCGGCCCAGTCGACTTCTCGTGGAGAAGAGACAGCCGACGCGAACGAGCCAATGCCGCCGGTCAGACCGTGGGCGGCGCCGGGGCGAAGTAGTCGCGGAGCATCTCGCTGGTCCACGTGGGTTGGCGGACTTCTCCCCGCGGGCCGAACTCCTCGAACCAGGGCTTCACTTCGAGGACCGGGGTGCCGTCGATGGCGTCCAGGTCCTCGACGTGCAGGTCCAGGCCGTCGACCTTCACGAGCCGACAGCGGGAGGACCCGAGCCAGTTGATGCGCCGCATGTTCCGGTGGCCGAACACACCGACCTCGGGCCAGTCCGGGTTGTCCCGGGGGCGGCGCGCACCGAAGTTCAGATCGGTCGGGTCGGTCCTGTGGAACCGGAAGATCACGTCGAGGTGGGAGAACTCCTCCAGCCCCTTCGTCGCGTCGAGCGGAAACCTGTGGCCGTCGAGCCGGATGATGGCGCGCGTCCCTCCCCAGTAGTCGTCGGTCGGTTCCGTTCGACCTCCTACAACGTGCCCGAGCGCTTCCACGCTGAAGACGTCACTCATGTGTTTCCTCTCCTTGGAACGGACCGCGCTTGGGCGGCGGGTCAGATGGTGGCTGCCAAGTACTCGGCAGCGCGCCTGTCGACGGCGTCGATCGGTTTGCATGGCGTCGAGTGACTGGGATGAGATAGTGCGACCCTGGAGCGCTGCCCGGCCTTCACGAGGCTGAGGTGACCGAGAATGAGGAAGTTTTCCAGGGCGCGAGGCTGCGCTCGAAGCTCCTTGCCGCCCCTGAGGCGTGCAGTCCGGCAAGGATGATTCGCCAAGAGGCAGAGGGCGGAGGCATGTGATCCGGGCGAAGTGGTTGCGTCGGAACTCGTTGGCCCGAACCGGGGCCTGGTCAGAGGATGTTCCATTCGAGCCGGTCGTGTCCGGACCGCAGCCCTTGGATGCGGTGTCGTACCTCCGCGATCGTCGGGCTTCCGGCTGAGGCCCGCTTGGCGTTCGTGGTGATCATCCGCAGTTCACGGAGCGAGCACAGGGCGGGGTAGCCCTGCCACGACGTCACGTCGAATCCGTAGGCATCGGCGAACTCCTGATAGTGGGCGCGGCCGTAGCCGAAGCGGCGACAGTGGATCTCGACGGTGACGAGGTCGAGTTCCGGCTGCCCGAAGCAGGCGGTGTCCCAATCGCACAGGACTGCGGAATCCTCGTGGTGGAGCGCGTTCCGGTGCTGAGGGTCCCCCTGTGACAACCCCGGCGGCAGGACGTAGCGGACCTGGCGAAGCGCGTCCTCCAGCTCGGTCAGCCGCCGTTCGAGGTAGGCGACATCGTTCGCCGGCAATGCGGTGGTCTTCGCGATCGACCGCCTGATGGCACCGGCTGTGTCGACGGGACGGACATCGAAGGGAGGTAGTGGAAGCTCATGAAGCATGCGGAGGGGAACAGCAAGATGCGCCGCCGGGACGGGACGGTCGGGCTGGGGCAGGTGGTGCCAGAACGTCACGGCATGCCCGTCGACCACAACCGGTTGCTTCATCGGCAGCAGTTCGACGGTGGGGAAGTTCTTGCTGGTGAGCCACTGAACGAGCCGGACGGTACGGCGGACGCTCTCCAAGGGTGTGCCCGCCCTCGCGATCTTGGCGACCGCTCCGGCGGCCGGCAGCGTGTAGACGGCGTTGGTATGGCCGCGCAGCATCACGGCTCCGGTCGGGTCGAGCCCGACCTGGTCGCACGCG
Source organism: Kitasatospora sp. MY 5-36 (assembly GCF_001182915.1). Classification (NCBI taxonomy): domain Bacteria; kingdom Bacillati; phylum Actinomycetota; class Actinomycetes; order Kitasatosporales; family Streptomycetaceae; genus Kitasatospora; species Kitasatospora sp. MY 5-36. The sequence goes on along the minus strand of NZ_LFVW01000052.1, from coordinate 34,331 downwards.
GCGTTGAGGATTGTGACGACCTCGGCTTCGGCGAACCCGCCGACCCGGACAACCGGAACACTCATACCTGTCAGGCTGACGGGCAGGGGAAGCATCTGTCACGTCCCGCCGGACGGAAGCGCCAGGAGTTCGCCGAGTTCCCGGGCTGCGCGAGGCCTCGCCTCCTTCGGCGTTATCTTGATGACATCCGCCGCGCGGGTGCCGAGGATCTGCGTACGGTGGTCACCGGGCACCGCCAGGTAGGTGTCCCGGGCCAACTGGCAGGCCTCGGACGCGCTCCGCTGCCGAACCAGACACATGGCCTGCTCCAAGCGCAGCAGCGCCGGGTCGATACCGGTGTGGTCGGGGTAGAGGCGCAGAGCCTCCTCCTGGGCACGGCCGGCCTGCACCGTGTCGCCGAGCGCGGTGAAGGCGCCCGACAAATAGAGCTGGAGCCGCCGATAGGGGAACGCCCAGGCATCGTCCTCCAGGGCTGCCTGCCGACTGCGTTCGAACAGCCCGCGGGCTTGTGCGATCGACGCGCGGGCGCCGTCCTCGTCTCCCTGGCGCGCCTTGATCCGGGCTTCCGCGGCGGCGGCGAACGCTCCTGTCGCGGACGGCCGCCCGCGGTTGAGGAGCACAGCCTCGTGGGCAAGGGCTGCTGCCTCGGTCAGAGGCCCGTAGTAGAACGGCAGCATTGCTGCTTGCACTCGCACTCGTGTGCGCAGTTCGCGGTTGCCGCTGTCGTCGGCTGCTGACTTCCCGGTCCCGTACCAGTCCCGGGCCTGCTCCTTTCGTCCCAGCTTCATCAGGGCGTCTGCGGTCAGAGTGGACAGCACGGCGATCATCTCGGACAGACGCACCTGGACGAGCGCCGGCTGCCGCTCTTCGGAGTACTGCCGGACTTCCTCCAGGGTTGTCAGCAGCCGTGCCAGCATCACCATCGGGGGGTCGGACACGTAGTCCCGTCGCAGCGTGAGGAGCTTCCCGTCCAGGGACTCCAGCTCCCCGGTGGTGAGCGTCGTGCTCGCCAGCGTGCGTTCGATGGCGCGCCGGTGTGCGCGGGCCACAGCATCGAACGGGTCGCTCACGTCAGGCGACCCGGGTGCGGCCGCACGTTCGGTCACCGGAACATCGGGTGCGACGGGCGGCGTGAACACGGTCACAGGCGAGCACACATCCGCCCGGTAGCCACCGGAAAGTCCCAGTCCTTGCGCATCGGTCCGGTAGAGGCGACACAGAAGGTCGATGGTCTGAGCCCGCGGCATCCGAGCGCTCCGCTCCCACGCGCCCAGCTGCTCGGCGTCCGGATTCGGACGGTCGAGCGCCAACCCATCGCACAGGGCGATCAGTTCGCTGACGGCACGAGCTCGTGTCCACCCCCGGGCGAAGCGGTGAGCACGGAGGCGCGTAACGCCACAGCACTCAACGATCGCAGCCACCGCCATGTCGATCGTCCAGCCGTTCACCAAGGCACGGGCCCTGGTACTCGCTGCGCAGGGCGGCTTGTGACCCACGCCCCACCTCCACTATCGCCGAGCGACAGCCTAGTCGCCCGGGGTCACTGACTGACCGTCAAAACCAGTAACTCATTGCCGGTTTGCATCACCGCTGGCGTCAAAGCAGTGAGTCCGGCTCGTAACGGCAACTTCTTCCGCTTGCCCCTCGACTCTGACGCGGCGAGTCTCTGTGGACACGCGATGGCCACCACTCGCCACCCCCGCCAATGACCCGGGAACACTTGCCCATGTCCAGCCAGGAGGAACAGCCATGCACCGTGTCCTGGAGGTCAAAGCCAAGGTCACAACCGCGTCCCTCGGCGCGATCCGCAACCTGTTGTCCGAGGAGGTCGCGAGAGCCGGCATCGTCCTCGACGAGTCCCGGGCGTACGCGCTCCGCGTGTGTTCGTCGGAGTTCGTCGACAACGCGATCAAGCACGCCGCCGGTCAAGGCCCTGACCGTGAAGCCGTGTTGTTGATCGAAGTGGGCGTCGACCGGGAGCGCGGCCGTTTGCGGACCACAGTGACGGACCCGAGCGTGGTCGAAGCGGCGATGAACAGCAGCGTCGACGACCTCGACGCGACCAGTGGCCGCGGACTGGTGGTCGTCGACGGTTACGCGGACGACATCGGATGGCACCAGCGGATCGACCTTCAGGGGCGGCCCACCGGCTGGTCCGTCTGGTTCGAACTCGACGTGGAACCGGCGACCTTCGGCCAGGCCACCGCCGCTGAGGCGGAAGTGCAGCCGAAGGCCGTCGTGCGGCCCCCCGAGCGTTGCCTGATGGTCGGCCCCGGGCACGCACCCGGGAATACGCCGAGGCCGAACCGGCCGGCACAACGGCCTGGGGAACGCACCGTCGTGCCGACAGCCGCGAGCCGACGTCTCCACGGGCCGGGCCGGGCCGCCACTCCCGTCCACCCTTCCACTCCGTACCCGAGGACTGCTCCATGAGCGTCGGAACGCGAACCAGAAAGCTGCTCAAGACCATCAGCCCCGCCCGCAGACTGGACATCGCGGCCTCCTACGAGGCCCTGACGCAGGCCTGCGTGGCCACCGGCGACGACCCCGCGAAAGCCGAGCTGCTCAGCGACAGCCCGAACCACCTGTGGTCGCTCGGCTCGCGCTCGCGCGCACTCGCCATCGTCCACCCGGACGTGGACGAGGCCTGGGCGCTCATCAAGGGCGCGCAGTTCCTCCGGGAGCACCTGCTCCCCGTCACCTCCGCCTACTACACCGAGGTTCGCGCGGCCGTCGACGGCCGGGCCGTGACCTTCTGGCAGGACCCCGGGAAGCCGAGCGCCGACACGTCCCTCTCCGCGTGGGTGACCGCCCTCACCCACCGCATCGACCCCGGGACGGCTCCGTGGCTGCGGGAACACGACCCGTTCGCCCACCTGCTGGACGGCTTGGACGACGCGCCGCTGGACGAGTCCGCCCGCCGGTTCCTGCGTGAACGCGCCGCCCAACTGCGAGAAGAGTGGGACTACCTCGACTGGCCGACACCGGAAACCGTCGTCCTCGGCGCCCTCGGCATGGTCCCCTGCCATGACGACGGAGTCCACGTCGGACTCCTGCTGCGCCGCCCGCTCCGACGAGGCCATCGAGAGTGGGACCTCGTCGCCGCCCGCTGGCGCTCCGAACTGCTCACCGGCCCGCGTCAGGACCACCGCACCTACGCCGACACCTACCTCTCCTACGAGCGGGAGGATCGGCTCCCGGACCACCCCTACATCGGAGCCTGGTCCGGCTACCAGGTCGTACGCGACATCGTTGTCCTCAGTGCGGCGATGAACACGGTCCGCCGCGCCCATCTCGACGCCAACATCCGCCAGGAGGCCGCCCACCGCATCGCGTGCCTGCGCGGCGCCCACCCGGTCCCGTGGAACTGGGGTCCGCGATGAAAGCCCGAACCAGGAAACGGAGTTCACATGGACGTGACCCGAGGATTCTTCATCACCATCGACGGTCTCAGCGCGAGCGGGAAGACCACGGTCGCCCCGCTGGTCGCGGCCCTCGTTGACGGCGTCCACCTCACGGACGACACCTTGCCGACCTTCCCCCGCATGCGTGCGGAGGTAGACGCCGTCGGCATCCTGGCGGCGCGGTTCCACTGGTGGATGATGGCCAATCACATCAAGTCCGAGACCGCGCGCGGTTGTCGGGGCGGGCCGGACCGTGGTGGTCGATTCCTACTTCCCGCGCACCATCGCCACGCACAGGGCGATGGGTCACGACTGCGCGCCGGAGTACCCGGAGGGAGTCCTCCTCCCGCACGTGCCGATTCTGCTGGAGGTGGGCGAACGCGTCCGCCAGGAGCGGCTTCGGCGGCGGGCCGAGCTGGGAACGCTGAGTTCCTGGCACCGGCGGGAGGAGCCGAACGTGGCCGAAAGCTCCCGCGTGTACCGGGCGTTCGGACTGCTGCGGGTCGACGGCACCGACCGCACGCCTGCCGAGGTGGCTCGCAGCATCGCCGATACCGTGCGCTCGTATGCCCGCACCGCATCGAGGAAGGCAATTCCCCATGACCGCAACTGAGTTCGAAGCGAAGATCCTCGACGTCGATCCGGAGGAGATCCGCGTGCTCCTGGCCGGGGCCGGGGCCGAGCACGTGGTCGACCGCTTCCAGCGCCGCTACGTCTACGACATCCCCGGCCGGCCGGGAGCGTGGGTCCGGCTGCGTGACACGGGCACCGACGTCACCCTGTGCGTCAAGGAGATCCACTCCGACGCGATCGACGGCGTGGCCGAAACGGAGACGACCGTCGGTGACTTCGACGCCGCGAACACGCTCCTCGGCAAGCTCGGCTACCAGCCGAAGGCGTACCAGGAGAACCGTCGGTCCTCCTGGACGCTCGGTGGCGCGGCCATCGAGATCGACCACTGGCCGCTGATTCCCCCCTACCTGGAGATCGAGGGCGACAGCGCCGAACACGTCCACGCGACCGCCCTCGCGCTCAAGCTCCCCCTGGAGGAGCTGACGAGCGAGAACACCACCAAGGTCTACCGCCGGTACGGGATCGACATCGAAGCGATTCCCCGGCTCACGTTCGAGTGACAGGAGACAAGCCTTGTCAGCTACCCATCGTCCGGCGATCAGGGTCGTCCGGGACAGGACGATCCGCATCAAGGTGATCGACGACTGCGGGCTGGCCTGCACGTTCTGCCACAACGAGGGAACGCCGGTCACCGCCGACAATCGAGGCCGCGCCGAACTGCCCTTCGTCGCGGGCCCGGGCAGGACCGGGCGTGTGTCGATCTACAGCGAGACGAACGGGGTCGGCTTCCTTGCCGCGAGGATGGCCCCGGACGCGTCCTTCCGGCGGGCGGTGCGAACCGTGGCGAGGGCGTTCGACGCCCACGAGGTTCACCTCACGGGTGGGGAGCCCACCCTTCACACGGAGGTGCCCGCGCTGGTCGCGGCACTCACCGGCATGGGGTTGAGCGTCGGGATGACCAGCAACGGGGAACGCGGCCGGCAGGTGATGGCGGAGTGCTCCGCGGCCGGACTCGGCCGAGTCAACGTGTCGGTCTTCGGTACGACCGCCGCAGAACTCCGGGTCGTTCAGTCCGAGCGCTTCAGGACGCCGGGTCTGGCCGAGGCGAAGATCCGGGCGGCGGAGCAGACCATCCGTGCCGCCGTCTCCAACGGCGTGAAGGTCTCCGTGAACATCGTCGTCCCCGGAATGGCCCACGTCGGCCGGGTCGTCAACCTGGTCGAGTCGTACGGCCAGTTCGCGGACGTGCGGATGCTCACCAGCATCCAGGACGGGCCGGAGTCGGTCGCGGCGATCTCCGAAGTGCTGGCCCGGGTCGGCGCGGAACCGGTGCTCCGGACGTTCACCGCCGGGACCTCCGACGAGCGCACCCTCTACCGGGCGCTCGGCAGCCGAGCGGTGTACGTCAAGCGGCTGCTGCCCGTGCGGCTCCCCGACACCTGCGCGTCGTGCCGGTTCAACAACGACACGGACTGCGAGGAGGGCTACTACGGCATCCGCCTGTACCTCACCGATCAGGGGGAGTACATGGTGGGCGTCTGCATTCAGCGGATGGACCTCTGCGTGCCCGTGGCCGAGCTGCCGAAGAGCGGGATCGTGGAGGAGGTACTGGCCTTCAAGGACGCCGAAGTCCGGAGGCTGACGCGCGAGTACGGTGCCGCCGCCTGAGCGGCGGGCCCTGCGGTCCCGCTGACCCGCCATCCCCAGGGGCCCCGCCGCGCTCCCCGCGCGCAGCGGGGCCGCTGCGCTTCCCCACCCCCTGTGCGGCTTCGGCTTCGCCTCGCCGCCTGGGCCTCCACGGTGTTACGCAGGAAGTCGGCACAGCCGACTTCCTGCGCAGAAGAAACGCCTCTGCCCCCGGCCGACGGCGGGGACAAAGGCATGTGACGGTAGAAGCGACAACGGGATGGGAATCGGACCTGGCCGCCGCCCGCCGGCGCTCCGAACTGCTCGTCTGCCCGTGCGAGGAGCCCAGGGCCCACGCCGACACCTACCTCTCGTACGAGCGGGATCAGTCCCTGGACCACCCCCACATCGGCGCCTGGTCGGGCTACCAGGTCGTGCGCGACGTCGTCCTACTCACCGTGGTGATGGAAACGGTCCGTCGCGCGCACCTCACGGACGACGTTCTGCCGACGTTCTCCCGGATGCGCACGGAGGTGGATGCCACCGGCATTCTGCCGGCCCAGTTCCATCGGTGGATGATGGCGAACCACGTCAAGTCGGAGACGGTCCGGAGGCTCACCGAGACCAGCCTCTGACGGCCGCCGCCGGAGGGACCGACGCCGGCATAGCAGTGGAAGGCGGTGTACTGAGCACTCAGCGCGCCGAGAGCGTCTCCACGACGCGCGCCGGCGGGCAGCCCAGGCCCCAGCACGAGGGGAGGTGTTCGAGGGCCATTGGGTCCAGTGGTTCGTGCCTCACCGTGAGCTGCGCGGGACGTCCTCCGTCAGACGTTTCCGGCCGATGTAGCCGATACGTACGCCCTCCTCCTCGGTGACCACCCGCAGATGGATGCGGCCAGGCTTCGGCCGGAAACGGGTGTGGAGGCTGAACAGCCGCTTGACCCCGTCGCTGTCGGTGAAGTTGCACAGCCCGAGATTGATTCGGGTGTCGCTCTCGGGGACCACCTTGATCGGCCAGGCTGGCTCCGAGTCTCCGGGCTTCCACGCCTCGGCCGCCGCGTTGAGTGAGAGCAGAGCCGCCCGGACCGAGGGTACGGAGACAGCCGGGAGGTTTCTCAGGTCATCCTCCACGCGGGGGGTGAACTGGAGTGAGGCGAAAAGGCTCTCGCGGTCCTCCCAGAGCTGCGCGCCCGAGGTGACGGCGTTCGCCGTGCTCTCGCGGATCCACTCGGCGTGCTCGCCACGTGCTCGGGTGTCGAAGCGTGCCGGACCTCCGCACTGTCCTCCTGGACTTCCTCTTCGTCGACCAGGACGTAGTCGACACTCAGCCATGGGGCGTCCCAGAGCCGAGTGGTGGGAAGACTGACTGCCAGGGCTTCCATCATGTGGGCGGCGGCTAGCCCGAGGACCGGATCGCCGTCGTGGCGGTACTCGATCTCCTGCTCCTCGGGGGGAGCCGGCAACACCGTGGAGTAGGGAGCTTTCCGGTTGAGCCGCCGCATGAACTGCCAGTGGTCGCGATTCCGGCTCTCGTTGCGCCACTGGGCGAGGTAGTAGCCCGGGGCGAGTTCCACGTCCTCCATCCGGACCTCGCTGACGAGGCTCGCCCCTCTGTCCACCCGCCAGACCGCCCGGCAGACCCCTACGAAATCGCGCATCGCCTGCCCGGCGTCGTCCTGCGAGCAGTCAGAAGCGCAGGATTTCTCGTTGAAGAACATGAGCACCACGAAGTGCCCCCCTTTGGTCTTCCTGAACTGACGGACGGGCGTTCAGCCCAACAGCTGGTCGAGTGTGTTCTCCGACTCGTCGAAGAAGCCTTCCGGCCATTCGGAGAGTGATCCGTCGTCGGCGACGGCCGGGGTGATGATCTCCACGCCGGCTCCGTCCCCCCGGAAGAAGTGCACCGCGGTGTCCGCTGCTGTCAGCCGCCCCTGCTTGACGGCCAGCCGGGTTCCGTCGAGTACGTGGTCGCTGTGCGTCTCGACGACGAGCTGGGCGCCGGCGGATGCGGCGGCGGCGATAAGGGAGGCCATCCGGGACTGGCCGCGCGGGTGGAGATGAGCCTCGGGGTTTTCCAGCAGGATGATGCTGCCGGGCCCGGAGGTGAGACACGCCACGACGATGGGGAGGGCGTATGTGAGACCGAAGCCGACGTTCGTCGGGCGCCGCCGTCGGGTTGACTCCAGTCCGGCGGTACCGCCGAACCCGAAGCTGAGGCGTACTGAGTCGATCCCGGGAATCTCCGAGGCTTCGAGGTTGACCCCGGGGCACAGTCCCTGCATCCAAGCGACAACCTGGTCGAGCAGTGTGTGCCCGCCTGCCTGCGGATGCCGGAGCGCGTGGCCATCCGGTACGACGTCCTGTGCGTGGTGCCGCAGGTAGTTGACGGCGTGCTCGCCGCGCGCCCCGAGGAAGCCGCGGCCGATCGCCTGGTGATGAGACCGCGGATAGGTGGTGGCCGGCGTGATTCGGTCAGCCTTGAGGTACTGGAAACGCCGCGAGAAAAGGGGGACGTCGCCCCAATCCGTCGGGCGAGAGGAACTTTCCAGGGGCAGCACGTCTTGTTCCGGCGCGTACCGGGCGGACCAGGAGTACGACTCCTTGCCGACGGTGTCGAATTCGACGGAGATCAGTGGGTCCATGCCGGGCCGCTCGGTGGTGAAGTCCTCATGCAGAAGGTCCTGGCCCGTGCCCAGCTCCACGAGGTCACCGTCGAGGAGGAAGCCTCCACGGCTGTCGGCGTCCCCGTCGGTTGACATGAGGATGCCGGAGTCGTAGGACTGGCGCAGCAGCGCCAAGGATTGCAGGACTGTGCTTTTGCCCGAGGAGTTGAGGCCAGTGAGGAGCGTGACCGGAGCCAGCCGGATGTTGGCGGACCGGAACGCCTTGAAGTTGGTCAGTGACAACTGCTGGATCATTGGTCGCTGCCCCCATTGTTCTGCAGGACGGTGCTGAAGAGTTCGCGGACCTTGGCGAAGCGGTCGACGACCTTGGCCCGGTCGCCGGTACCCACGGACACGGCCCGCTCGAAGTTCCGGTCGGTCATGAGTTGCTGAAAGCCCTCGGTCACCTGCTCGCGGAAGGCTACCAGTGTGGATCGTTCGCGGTCCGAGAGGGCGGCCAGGTTCACGGAGACCGTTTCGAAGATGGCCTTGTTGACCGGTGAGCGCCGTGTCTGGCCGGGGAACTGCTTACGGAAGGCGTGGCCTTCGAAGATTTCCTCAGCCGTGGCCATGACCTGCCGGAAGTCGTGGGCGTGAGCCTCCCGCTCGTCGTCGGAGAGCCGGTTGACCTGACGCATGGTGAGGGCGAGGAACTGGTCGAAGTCCTGGCTGCGGAACCGGCTGGGGTCGGCGAGTCGGAAGGCGAGGTATCGCAGCACCATCTCGCGGTCTGCCATCCGTTCGCTGTAGACGCCGTAGCCAGTTGCCGAGGCGAACTCCGGCGATTCGGCGAGCGAGGACAGGAGCCGCCGAGCCGGGCCAGGGATGAGTGCGTGCCGGATCTCTTGGCGGGTCAGCGGGAGGCCGCCCGTGTTGATACGCGCGAAGATGTTGAACTTGACCGCTTCGGGCGTTCCCGGACGGATGAGGTGAACGACGACCTGGCTTTCGTTGAGTCGGATCTGCATGCGTCCCGACAGATCGTCGTACCCCTTGCCCTCAAAATCGTCCTTGAGGTACTCCAGGCCGCGCAGCTTCAGCGGCCCGGATTTGACGCCTGCCTCCGCCAGAGCTTCGGGGGCGATGAACCGCGCGATGGCGGTAAGGCGCTGGATTCCATCGACGATCGCCCACGAACTGTCCTGGGCCCACGAGCTGTCGGTGAGCTCGGAGGCATAGAAGGAGGGGATGGGGATGCGCAGGAGCAGAGACTCGATCAGCCGGCTCTGCTGCTCGTCCGACCAGATGCCTGCCTTGCGCTGGAAATCCGGGGCAAGGTCGATCATTCCGTTTATCAGCCGGGAAATCAGCAGGTTGATCGTCGGGTTGAGGGTCTGAATCTCGATTTTGGACGGATCGTACGGCGCCGTGATTCGGTCGCCCGTGCTGTCCGGCTCCTCGTCGGGCCGTTCCAGTTCCACATCAGTGCTCCGCCCACCCGCCCCGATCTCTACCAGGAAGTCACCGCTCTCCCCGGCGGACGAGCCTTCCAGATAGCGGCCGTACAGGGAGAGCTGCTCCTTCGACTGGGGTGCGCGGGTGCTGCCGCTGTCCTCTGGTGACATGTCTTCGCGTCCCTTCCCTTTTGAGAGTGGCTCTATCGACCGGCATCGATTCTGCCTCACACCTGTGCGGTCGGATCGATCGCTCAAGGGTGCCGCATGGGAGGATCCTTTCGGCCGCCTCTGCGCTCTGGCCCGGAGCAACGGCTGAGCAGGCTGGTGACGGACACACCGACGGTCGTCCGCTGGCTCGATCGGAATGACTGCTCAGCGGGTGGCGAGGGATTCCAGGAGGCGGTCGAGGGAGGTGCCGAGGCCCCAGCGGGTGGAGAGTTCTTCCAGGGTCATGGGGTAGAGGGGTTCGCGGGGGAGGGCCGGGTCGAAGTCCGGGAGGGGGGCGTCGGGGGCGACGCGGACGACGGTGGGGGCGACGTCGAGGTAGGCGGCGCCTTCGACGATGTTGCGGCGGCGGGCCGGGGTGAGCTTGGAGCCGAGGTCGAGGGCGGCGGCGCGGATGGCCGGGAGGTCGCCGTACTCGTTGATCAGTTGGGCGGCGGTCTTCTCGCCGATGCCCTTGACGCCGGGCAGGCCGTCGGACGGGTCCCCGCGCAGGGCGGCCATGTCGGCGTACTGGGCGCCGCGTACGCCGTACTTCTCCTGGAGCAGCGCGTCGTCGGTGACCTGGAGGTTGCCCATGCCCTTGACCGGGTAGAGCACGGTGATCCCGCGGGCGTCGTCGACCAGTTGGAAGAGGTCGCGGTCGCCGGTGACGATCTGCACCGGGCCGGTGGCGCGGGCGGTGAGGGTGCCGATCACGTCGTCCGCCTCGTAGCCGGGGGAGCCGACCCGGGCGATGCCGAGGGCGTCCAGCACCTGTTCGATCACCGGGACCTGCGGGGCCAGCGTGTCGGGCACCTCCTCCTCGCCGTCCTCGGCGGCCTCGGCGACCCGGTGGGTCTTGTAGGAGGGGACGAGGTCGACCCGCCACTGCGGGCGCCAGTCGGCATCCATGCAGGCGACCAGCTGGTCGGGCCGGTGGTCGTGGACCAGCCGGGCGATGAAGTCCAGCAGGCCGCGGACGGCGTTGACCGGCTCACCCTGCGGCGAGCGCAGGGTGTCCGGTACGCCGTAGTAGGCCCGGAAGTACAGGCTGGCGGAGTCGAGCAGCATCAGTCGCGGTGCGGTCACGTCTCAGATCATGCCGTACGGGGGTGACGGACCGCCGGTTCTCAGTGCTCGTGCGGTCCGGCGCGGTGGACCGGGCCGTGGGAGTCGGCGCAGTGCTCGGCGGCGGTGGAGGCAGCGGAGGCGGCGGAGGCGGTGGAGTCGGGCGGGGTGGCGATCTGCAGCAGCGCGCCGGCCTCGTCCTCGCCGACGTGGTCGACCTGGAGGGTGGAGTGGGTGATGCCGTACTCGTCCGAGAGCCGGCGCTGCAGGGAGCGCCGCACCGCGTGGCAGTCGCCGCCGGGGGTGACGAGGATGTGTGCGGACAGGGCGGGCTGGCCGGAGGTGATCTCCCAGATGTGCAGGTCGTGGATCTCCTCGACCAGCGGTTCGGTGACCATCCGGTCGGCGACCGCGTCCGGGTCGATCCCGGCCGGGGCGGCCTCCAGGAAGATCCGTCCGGAGTCCCGGACCAGCGCGATGCCGGCCTTGAGCATCAGTGCGACGACGATCAGCGAGGCGATGGCGTCGGCCCGGGCGAAGCCGGTGGTCAGCACGATCGCGCCGGCGACGGCGGTGGCGATGAAGGCGTACAGGTCGGTCAGGACGTGCTGGAAGGCGCCTTCGACGTTCAGCGAGCTGCGGTTGGCCTTGGACATGCACCAGGTGGCCGCGAGGTTGACGACGATCCCGATCAGCGCGGTGATCAGCACCAGCGAGCCGGTGACCTGCGGCGGCTCGAGCAGCCGGGTGACCGCCTCGTAGCCCAGCCAGGCCGACAGCACCAGCAGGGTGACCCCGTTGGCCTGCGCGGAGAGGATCTCGGCGCGCTTGAGGCCGTAGGTGTAGCCGCCCCGGGCCGGGCGGGCGGCGAGCCGCATGGCGATCAGCGCGAGCACGATCGAGGCGGCGTCGGTGAGCATGTGCGCCGCGTCCGAGATCAGGGCCAGGGACTGGGCGGCGAAGCCGACCACGACCTCGCCGGCCATGAAGACGACGATCAGGGCGAGGGCGCTGAGCAGCCAGCGGCGGTCCGCGTCGGCGGCGACGCCGTGCGAGTGGCCGCCGTGTCCCCCGGAGCCGTGCGAGTGCCCCCCGGAGCCGTGGGAGTGCCCGCCCGAACCATGCGCGTGCCCCCCGGAGCCGTGCGAGTGCGAGGGCGAGTGCCTCTGGTCATGCGCATGATCATCGTGCGAGTGCTCGTGCCCGGCCATGGAAGTCCTCTCTGGGCGCACGGGTGGGAAAGGGGGCGCGATACGACCGCCCCGCAACCGAAGTGAACCGCAGAATCGACAAAGATCCAAAGGTTGTACTGGTGACCGTTGTCGTTCCCGTCCGGGCGGCCGGATCCGGCTCACTCCGCACCCGGCCGGTCTCCCGAACTCCCGTTCCCCCGCGCCCAGTTGATCTACCCCAGCGCCATCGCGTCGAGGACCGCCGCGGTGGCCGCCCGGACCAGGGCCCGCATCAGCCGCAAGTCGTCCCCCTGCTCCGGGTGCCACTGCACCCCGAGCGCGAACCCCGGCCCCTCCACCGCCTCCACCGTCCCGTCCGGCGCGTGGGCGCTCACCCGCAGGCCCGCCCCCACCCGGTCGACGGCCTGGTGGTGGAAGGTCGGCACCTCCAGCTCGCTCTCCGGCAGCAGCCCGCCCAGCAGCGTCCCCGGCACCGGCCGCACCAGGTGCGAGCCGTAGCACCCGGGCGAGCCGCCGTGCACGTCCACCGGCACCACGTCCGGCAGGTGCTGCACCAGCGTCCCGCCGCACACCACGTTCAGGACCTGCATCCCCCGGCAGACCGCCAGCAGCGGCATCCCCGCCGCCAGCGCCGACCGCAGCAGCGCGACCTCCCAGGCGTCCCGCTCCGGCGAGTCCACCTCCGTCGCCGGGTGGGCCGGCTCCCCGTAGTACGCCGGGTCGATGTCCGGCCCGCCCGCGATCACCAGGCCGTCCAGCCGGGCCAGCACCTCCGGGGCGCGCTCCGGGACGTCCGGCGGCAGCAGGACCGCGATCCCGCCGGAGTCCCGGACCTGCGCGGTGTACCGCTCGGGCAGCAGGGCCACCCGGCGGCCCCGCCAATCGCTCCAACTCGCGTCCACCAGGTAGGTGCTGACGCCGATCAAAGGCCTGCGATCCATGGCGCGCATTCTCCCCCCGGAGCACCTGATCCACCGTCAGCCACGCGCGTCGGCGCGCCACGGGCACCCGACACCCACCCGCCCTCTTCCGCCCCGCGAGTCGCAGGCCGTACGGTTCGCTGTGACCGTTTGATCTCGAAGAGTGATCGAGGAGGAGGGTTCGGTATGTCCGAAACGCCCGAACGGGCCGCCGCGGGCTCGCCGCCCCGGCCGCCGCTGACCCTGGACCGGCTGCGCGCCCTGGTGGACACCGGCGAGGTGCACACCGTCGCGCTCGCCTTCACCGACATGCAGGGGCGCCTCCAGGGCAAGCGCTTCGCCGCCCGGTTCTTCCTCGACGAGGTGGCCGAGCACGGCGCCGAGGCCTGCGACTACCTGCTGGCCGTCGACGTCGACCTGAACACCGTGGACGGCTACGCCTTCTCCTCCTGGGCCACCGGCTACGGCGACTTCGCGATGCGCCCCGACCTCGGCACCCTGCGGCTGACCCCCTGGCAGCCCGGCACCGCCCAGGTCACCGCCGACCTCGCCCGGCACGGCGGCCACCCGGTGGACGCCGCCCCGCGCCAGCTGCTGCGCCGCCAGATCGCCCGGCTCGCCGAGTACGGACTGGCCGCCGACATCGGCACCGAGCTGGAGTTCCTGGTCTTCCGCGACACCTACGAGCAGGCCTGGCTGGGCGGCTACCGCGGCCTGACCCCGGCGAACCTCTACAACGTGGACTACTCGATGCTGGGCACCGCCCGGGTCGAGCCGCTGCTGTCCCGGATCCGCACCGAGATGGCCGGCGCCGGCCTGGTGGTGGAGTCCGCCAAGGGCGAGTGCAACCTCGGCCAGCACGAGATCGCCTTCCGCTACGCCGACGCCCTCACCACCTGCGACCAGCACAGCGTCTACAAGACCGGCGCGAAGGAGATCGCCGCCCAACTCGGCTGCGCGCTCACCTTCATGGCCAAGTACGACGAGCGCGAGGGCAACAGCTGCCACATCCACCTCTCGCTGCGCGACGCCGTCGGCGCCCCCGCCTTCGCCGACCGGGACGGCCGGATGACCGACACCATGCGGCACTTCCTGGCCGGCCAGCTGGTCGCGCTGCGCGAGTTCAGCCTGCTGTACGCGCCGAACATCAACTCCTACAAGCGCTACCGCCCGGGCTCCTTCGCCCCGACCGCCGTCGCCTGGGGCCGGGACAACCGCACCTGCGCCTACCGGGTGGTCGGCCACGGCCCCGGCCTGCGGATGGAGAACCGGGTACCGGGCGGCGACGTCAACCCGTACCTCGCGGTGGCCGGGATGCTCGCGGCCGGCCTGCACGGGCTGCAGCGCAAGCTGGACCTGCCCGCGCCCTGCCTCGGCAACGCCTACGCGGTCGAGGAGTACGCCCGGGTGCCCGGTTCGCTGCGCGAGGCCGCCGGGCTCTGGGCGGACAGCGCACTGGCCCGCGAGGCCTTCGGCGACGACGTGGTCGAGCACTACCTGAACATGGCCCGGGTCGAGCAGTCCGCCTACGACGGGGCGGTCACCGACTGGGAGCGCTACCGATCCTTCGAACGGATGTGAGTCATGAGCGAGCCGAACGCGACCGCCGGGAGCAGCACGGTCCGCAACCCCGCCACCGGCGAGGTGCTCGCCACCGTCCCCGACACCACCCCCGAGCAGCTGGACGCGGCCGTCCGGCGGGCGGTGAAGGCCCAGGCCGGCTGGGCGGCGCTGGCCCCCGGTGAACGCGCCCGGCTGCTGCGCCGGTTCGCCGACCAGGTCGAGGTGCACGTCCCGGAGCTGGCCGCCCTGGAGGTGGCGGAGGCCGGCCACCTCCAGGCCAACGCCCGCTGGGAGGCCGGCAACGTCCGGGACCTGCTGGAGTACGCCGCCGGGGGAGTGGAACGGCTGACCGGCCGGCAGATCCCGGTCCCCGGCGGCCTGGACGTGACCTTCCACGAGCCGGTCGGCCTGGTCGGGGTGATCGCGCCGTGGAACTTCCCGATGCCGATCGCCGCCTGGGGCTTCGCCCCCGCCCTGGCGGCCGGCAACGCCGTCCTGCTCAAGCCCGCCGAGGCCACCCCGTTGACCGCTCTGCGGCTGGCCGAACTCGCCCTCGCGGCGGGCCTGCCCGAGGGCCTGTTCCAGACCGTCCCCGGCGCGGGCGCCACCACCGGACGGGCCCTGGTGGACCACCCGGCCGTCCGCAAGATCGTCTTCACCGGCTCGACCCTCGTCGGCAAGGAGGTCGCCGCCCGCTGCGCCGCCCGCGCCAAGCGGGTCACCCTGGAGCTCGGCGGCAAGAGCCCCAACATCGTCTTCGCCGACGCCGACCTGGCCCGCGCCGCCGACCCGCTCTCCTTCGCCGACAACAGCGGCCAGGACTGCTGCGCCCGCAGCCGGATCCTGGTCCAGCGCGAGGTGTACGAGGACTTCCTCGCCCTACTGCTGCCCGCCGTCGACACCCTGCGCACCGGCGACCCGACCGACCCGCAGACCCAGCTCGGCCCGCTGATCTCGGCCGCCCAGGTCCGCCGGGTGGCCTCCTACCTCACCCCCGACCTGCCGGTGCTGGCCCGCGGCAAGGTCCCGGACGGGCCCGGCTACTGGTACCCGCCGACGGTGGTCGCCCCCGAGGACCCGGAGGTCCCGGCCGTCACCGAGGAGATCTTCGGCCCGGTCGCCGCCGTCCTGCCGTTCACCGACGAGGCCGACGCGCTGCGGCTGGCCAACGCCACCCGCTATGGCCTGTCCGGCTCGATCTGGACCAGGGACGTCGGCCGCGCGCTGCGCCTGGCCCGGGGCGTACGGGCGGGCAACCTGTCGGTCAACTCGCACTCCTCGGTGCGCTACTGGACGCCCTTCGGCGGCTTCGGCGAGTCCGGGGTGGGCCGCGAGCTGGGGCCGGACGCGCTACGCCACTTCACCGAGACCAAGAACGTCTTCATCCACAGCGAGGAGTGACAGCCCGATGAGCGAGAAGCACGCCGCGCCGGACGAGCCCGTCTGCCGACGGCTGGTCGGCCGCACCGCCGTGGTCACCGGCGCGGGCAGCGGGATCGGCCTGGCCGCCGCCCGCCGGCTCGCCTCGGAGGGCGCGAAGGTGGTCTGCGCCGACCTCGACGAGGAGACCGGGCGGGCCGCCGCCAAGGAGGTCGGCGGGCTGTTCGTGCACACCGACGTCACCGACCCGTACATGGTCGAGGCGCTGTTCGACGAGGCGTACGAGACCTGCGGCAGCGTGGACGTCGCGTTCAACAACGCGGGCATCTCGCCGCCCGAGGACGACTCGATCCTGACCACCGGGCTGGACGCCTGGCGCAGGGTCCAGGAGGTCAACCTGACCTCGGTCTACCTGTGCTGCAAGGCCGCGCTGCCGTACATGCGCCGGCACGGGCGGGGCTCGATCATCAACACCGCCAGCTTCGTGGCCCGGATGGGCGCGGCCACCTCGCAGATCTCCTACACCGCCTCCAAGGGCGGGGTGCTGGCGATGTCCCGCGAGCTGGGCGTGCAGTTCGCCCGGGAGGGCATCCGGGTCAACGCGCTCTCGCCGGGGCCGGTGGACACCCCGCTGCTGCGCGAGCTGTTCGCCAAGGACCCGGAGCGGGCCGCCCGCCGGCTGGTGCACATCCCGCTCGGCCGGTTCGCCCGGGCCGAGGAGATCGCCGCCGCGGTGGCCTTCCTGGCCAGCGACGACTCCTCGTTCATCACGGCGAGCGAGTTCCTGGTGGACGGCGGCATCTCCGGGGCGTACGTCACACCGCTGTAGCCGCCCGCGGGCGCGGGCGGTCGGGCCGCACAAGGGCCGCGGAAGGGCCGCGGAAGGGTCGCAGCCGGGGTTCTCACCGGAATCTCATCGAAAACGGCGGGAATTCCGGGCCGCGCTGATTTCGCGTTTATCCGGCTGCCTTTAGATTCTCTACCGTGAGCGAGCAGATTCCCGCCGGGTGGTACCCGGACCCCAAGAACACCACCGGCGACCCGAGGCCGCAGCGGTGGTGGGACGGCAAGGGCTGGACGGCCGACACCCGGCCCGCACCCTCGGACGCCCCGGCACCGCAGGCTCCGGAGGCGGAGCCGACGGCCGCCGCGGCCCCGGGGCCGGGAGCGGCCGGGCAGACCACGGTGCTGGAGGGCGAGGTGCTGGAGAGCGGCCCGACCGTCCGCTACCCGGAGCCGCCGCCCTTCGGCGCCGCCTACGGCTCGCCCGCCGGGCCGCCGCGCAAGGCCCGGCGCAAGCCCTCCAAGCTGGTGCTGGCGACCACCGTCGCCGCCCTGCTCGGCCTGGCCGTCGGCGCGGGGGTCACCTACCTCGCGGTGGACGGCCACAGCGACCGCGCCCCGCGCAGCGCCCGCCCGGCCCCGCAGGGCGGCGGCTACGGCCCGTGGGGCGGCCTCCCGGGCTTCGGCGACCCCGGCAACGGTGGGGGCGGGGACAGCAAGGGCGGCAACGGGGGCAACGGCGGGAACGGCGGGAACGGCGGGAAGGGCGGCGGCGGGAACGGCAACGGCGGCGGCAAGACCCGCCCGAGCACCGACCAGGCGATCGACGTGGTCAACAAGCTCACCCTGCCGGTCCCGGACGGCTGGGAGGCCGGCACCACCACCGACGGCTACGCCATGCTCAGCGTCGGCTCGTACACCTGCGTGGACGGCAAGAGCACCTGCTCCCTCGGCGGGGCCAACACCGGCCGGATCGACGGCGGCGGCACCGACGCCCAGGCGGCGGCCAAGGCCGACATCGCGGCGGCCGCCAAGGCCGCGTACGGCGACGTCACCGGGCACCAGGAGCTCAAGTCCGAGGCCGTGAAGGTCAACGGCCAGGACGGCTACCTGGTCCGCTGGAAGGTGGACGCGCCCAAGGGCAACAACGGCTACGTGCAGACCGTGGTCTTCCCGTCCGCCGACGGGAAGTCGCTGGTCTCGGTGCACTTCGGCTTCGACATCGCCGACAAGTCGCCGGACGTCGCGGTGATGGACACCATCGTCAAGGGCATCACCGACTACAAGGGCAAGCTGCCGACCATCCCGGGGCTGCCCGGGTCCGGCGGGTCCGGCGGGTCCGGTGCGGGCGCCGGCGGCGCCGGGGGCACCACCACCTGAGCACCGCGCTCCTCACACGGCGGCGGCCCACCCGGGAGGGAACCCTCCGGGTGGGCCGCCGCCGTTCGCTCGTGCGCGGGGTGGTGCCGCGGGAACCGGGCCGGACGGGGGTGTGGCCGGCCCGGTCCCGCGCCCGGCGTCAGGAGTCGCGTCGAACAGCCTCGACGCGACGGCGCCGGAGCACCATGCCGGCCCAGCCGACGCTGATCGCGGCGGCACCCGCGAGCAGCAGCGGACCGGTGGCCGAGGTACCGCCCACGGCCGCCGAGGCGGTCGGGATCACCTGGCCGGCCGGGGAGTCCGGGTCCCCGCCGTGGCCGTGGTGGGCGACCGTGGACTTGGAGGCGTCGGCCGCGATCTGGGCGTCGCTGGGCGCGGCCGGGGCCTGGGCGGTGAGCGCCGACGCGGCGGTGGCGGAGGCGCCGAAGTCGACGTCGGAGCAGGCGTAGAAGGCCTCCGGGCTGTCGCTTCGCTGCCACACCGTGTACAGCACCTGGCGGCCGGTGCGCTGCGGCAGGGTGCCGGAGTAGCTGTAGGAGCCGTTGACGGCGTTGCGGTCGACCTGCACCTTGGCCACCGGGGTCGGGTCGAGGTCCGACCACTTCAGCGGCTTGGTGGGGTCGTAGCCCGCCTTGGTGATGTAGACGGTCTGGGTGCCGACGTGCGGCGCGGTGGTGCGGAACTGGAAGGTGAAGGCGCCGGACTTCACCGCGGTGGCCGGCCAGTCGGTGCGCGGCCAGTCCAGCGCCGCGTACTTGTCGCGGTTGGCCGAGCAGAGCTTGCCGTCCGGGATCAGCGCCTGGTGGTTGCCGTTGGCGTTGGCGATGTTGACCTCGTTCCAGTCGTACAGCGGCTGGGTGCCGCTCGCGGCGACGAGGTCCTTGCAGATCTGGGACACCGGGTGCTCGGGGCCCTCGGCGTAGCAGGCGGCGACCCGGCTCACGGGGTTGGTCATCGTGCCGTGGGCGCTGGCGGTGCCGGCGGTGGCACCGGCCACCGCGACGACCGCGGCGCCGATCACGCCGACGGACAGGGCACTTCGCTTGATGGACATGGGGTGGGGACTCCTTGACCGTCGTTCCGGGCGTGCGTGGGGGAACGGGCACGCCTGCCCGTTCGGGAGCCGCCGGCCCGGCGCGCGGCTCCCGGCCAGAGCGTAGGATTGGTCTGGACCAGAAGGCAATAGCCGCGCGTACTGTGCTTGTTGACGGACTGTAGGCCCCGGAGCAGGACAAAGGCCCGACGGACGGCCGTGGTTAGCCGTTCCATCGGGCCCCGTTAAGGCTCCGGAAAGGTCAGTGCCGCATGTCGTGGATGATGCCGGCCTGGATCACGAGATCGCTGTTGACGGTCGAGCTGCCGCTGATGGTGTTGATGATGTAGGTCCCGCCGGGCGCCTTCTCGAACTGCCCGGGCAGGAACTCCCGGAGGATGTCGAAGAGTTCCTCGGCCGCCTGCGGGTTCGTCCGGAACAGCGCGCGCAGCCGGTTGCGAAGGGCGGCGGCCTGGTCGGCCAGGACCTCCTCGTCGCCGTCGGCCTCCAGCACCTCGGCGCGGATCACCTCCAGCTCGGCGCTCGCCTCCTCGTCCCGCTCGCCGCGCCCGAACAGCCGGGCGATCCGCGAACTGGCCTGGTTCCAGGCGGCCGTGGCCATCAGTCCGGCCACCGAGGTCGCCCCGGACCTCACCATCTCCTGCACGAGCTCGGCGTCCATGCCGCCCCCTTCACGTTCGCAGTGTCGCCACCACGGTAGGGCAAAGGCGGACGAAGCGTCAGAGGAACGTCTTCCCCTCGCCCCGGTACGTCGGCACCGTCCGCACGACCCGGTCGCCCTCGACCAGGTGCAGCTCGGCGAAGCGCTCGCACAGCTCGCCCGCCTTGGCGTGCCGGAACCAGACCCGGTCGCCGATCAGCAGGTCGTCCGCGGCCGAGCCGAGCAGCGGGGTCTGCACCTCCCCGGCGCCCTCCATCGGGTCGTAGCGCAGCCCGGCCGGCAGGTACGGCACCGGCGAGCGGTCCGGGCCGGCCGCGCCGGAGGCCGGGTAGCCGCCGCCGAGCACGGTCACCACGCCGAGGCCGGGGCGGCGCACCACCGGCTGGCCGAACAGCGCGGCCGGGCGGCCCCGGAAGGAGCGGTAGTTGTCGAACAACCGCGGCTGGTACAGCCCGGAGCCGGCCGCCACCTCGGTGACGGCGCGCTCGGCCACGGTGGACTCCACGCTGCCGGTGCCGCCGCCGTTGACGAACTCCAGGTCGGCCACCCGCCGCAGCCGTCGGACCGCCGCCGCGCGCCGCTCGGCCAGCTCGGTCCGGGACCTGGTCTGCATCAGCCGGATCAGCTGCGAGCGCACCGGCCGGCCGGGCACCCGGTCGCCCACCCCGGCGACGTGTCCCTCGTACGCCATCAGGCCGACGACCCGGAAGCCCCGGCGGCGCTGGACGAGTTCGGCGAAGGCGCCGAGGTCCTCCGGGGTGCGCAGCGGCGAGCGCCGGGCGCCGACCCGGACTCGGCCGCCGAGCAGCTGCAGCGAGGTGTCCAGCTCCAGGCAGACCCGCACCTCGGCGTCGCCGCCGCGGGCCGCGTCGATCAGGTCCAGCTGGGCCGGGTCGTCCAGGACGACGGTGATCTCGCGGGCGGCCTCCGGGTCGGCGGTCAGTTCGGCGTAGCCGGCCCGGTCGGCGGAGGGGTAGGCGAGCAGGATGTCGCGGACGCCGGTGCGGGCCAGCCAGAGCGACTCGTCCAGGGTGAAGCTCATCACCCCGAGGAAGCCGTCCACGGCGAGGGCCCGTTCCAGCAGTGCCCGGCAGCGGATCGACTTGCTGGCCAGCCGGATCGGCTTGCCGCCGGCTCGGCGGACCAGGTCGGCGGCGTTCGCGTCGAACGCGGCGAGGTCCACGACGGCCACCGGCCCGTCCAGGTGGGCGGTGGCGCGGTCGTACCGGAGGCGGTCGGAGACCGGGGCGGGTGCGGTCGCGGGCGCGTCGAGGATCACCATGGCCGCAGGGTGCCACACCGCGCTACCGGTGGGTAGGGCCCGTGCGCGGGGAGCGTGCGGGGAAATGGGGCCGCTCGCGCGCGGTGGCATAGGGTCGGGCGGGTGGACCGCAAAGACTTCTCCAACCCGGCGTTCGTCGGCAAGAGCATCCCGAATCCCGGCTTCTCCGACGACGACGGCACCGCCGACCAGGCGCTCACCGAGGCCCTCGCCCGCTGGTCGCAGGACCGCGCGGCCGAGCCGGAGGTGCTGGCGGCGCTGACCCCCACCCGGCTGATGGTCCCGATCGTCGCGATCCTCGGCGAGGTCGAGGTGGACGCGAACGGGCACCGGCACGAGAAGACCAGCGACATGGCCGTCCCGGTGCTGGAGGCCCCGGACGGGCGCCGCGCGCTGCCGGCCTTCACGTCGTTGGAGTCGCTCGCCCGCTGGCGCGCCGACGCCCGCCCGGCGCCGACCGCGGCCCCCCAGGCCGCGATGGTGGCCTTCTCGGAGCGCGCAGACACCCTGCTGATTGACCCGGCCGGGCCGGTGCCGTTCCTGCTGAGCGGTGCCCGGCTGCGGGCGCTGGCGGAGAACCGCGCGTTCCTGCCGCCGGTCCGGGACCCGGAGGTGCGCGAGGCGGTCCGCGGGTTGCTGGCGGCCGAGCCGCAGGTGGTCACCGGGCTGCTGGCGGCCTCGGAGGACTCGGACGGGGTGCTCGCGGTGGTCTTCGACCCGGCGCTGGACCAGGCCGGGCTGCAGGCGGCCGCCCAGCGGGTCGGACAGGCCGTGGCCGCCGACCCGGTGCTGCGGGTGCGGCTGGACCGGGGGCTGGACCTCGCGGTGCTGCCGGCCGGCGCGGAGCTGCCGGGGGAGCCGCTCTACAAGCGGTAGGAAGCGAAAAGGGGTCAGCCTACTAGACTAGTAGGCTGGCCCCTTTTCGCGGTCCGGACGTCAGGAGTAGACCGGCCCGGTGAACTTCTCGCCCGGCCCCGCGCCCGGCGCGTCCGGGACGACGGACGCCTCGCGGAACGCGAGCTGGAGCGAGCGCAGCCCGTCGCGCAGCGGCGCGGCGTGGAAGTTGCTGATCTCCGGGGCGCCGGCGGTGACCAGCCCGGCGAGCGCGGTGATCAGCTTGCGGGCCTCGTCCAGGTCCTTGTCCTTGTCGCCGCCCTCGGCGAGACCGCACTTGACCGCGGCGGCGCTCATCAGGTGCACGGCGACGGTGGTGATCACCTCGACGGCCGGGACCTCGGCGATGTCGCGGGTGAGGTCGTCGAAGCCGATCGCGTCGTCGTCCGCGCCGGGGTTCTGGGTGGGCTCGCTGCTCAAGGGTGGCTCGTTCCGTTGTGCCGTGTGGGTACACGTGGAGCGTACAAGGGGGTCCGCGCCGGGGCGGAATAGCGTTCGACCGCGTGACGCTGTAAGCTTCGAGACTGACCGGCCGGGATCCCGTATGGGCACTCGGCCAGCAAGTGGAGGCTCCACTGAGGAGGCCCGAGAGGGCAACCGCGAAAGTCTCCCACCTTGTCGGCCTCGCGGCCGACGGGTCCCGGTCCGCGACGGGCGCCCCTGGCGCCGAGTCGCCGCAGCGCCCCTCACCGGGCGCAGCCCCCGGTTGTGTGGAGCCCCGCTTGTACCGAGCGGGGCTTTTTTCGTGTGGCGGTGTACGTAGCCGGACAGCGCAGCACGAATGAAGCCCCGCCCAGTGGTCGAGTCCACTACGTGCGACCGCCGTCCGACGGCCGCATCGCAGAAGGTGCAACCGAGGAGGCCCCATCAGCACCGAGCCCCGCATCAACGACCGGATTCGCGTCCCCGAGGTGCGACTCGTCGGTCCCAGCGGCGAGCAGGTCGGCATCGTGCCGCTTGCCAAGGCGCTGGAGCTCGCGCAGGAGTACGACCTCGACCTGGTCGAGGTCGCGGCGACCGCCCGGCCGCCGGTGTGCAAGCTCATGGACTACGGCAAGTTCAAGTACGAGTCGGCCATGAAGGCCCGTGAGGCGCGCAAGAACCAGGCGCACACGGTCATCAAGGAGATGAAGCTCCGGCCGAAGATCGACCCGCACGACTATGACACCAAGAAGGGTCACGTCGTCCGGTTCCTCAAGCAGGGCGACAAGGTCAAGATCACGATCATGTTCCGCGGTCGTGAGCAGTCCCGCCCCGAGCTGGGCTTCCGTCTGCTCCAGCGGCTCGCCGACGACGTCCAGGACCTGGGCTTCGTCGAGTCCTCGCCCAAGCAGGACGGCCGTAACATGATCATGGTTCTTGGCCCGCACAAGAAGAAGACCGAGGCGATGGCCGAGGCCCGCGCCCTCGCGGACGCCCGCAAGGCCGAGCGTCAGGGCCGCACCGGCGGCCCCGACGCCGCTGCGGACATCGAGGACGAGGACGTCGTGACCGACGTCGAGGACGTCGTGACCGAGGCCGAGGACGCCCCGGCCGAGGCGCCGGCCGTCGAGGCCGACGCTCCGGTCGAGCAGCCGGCCGCCTCCCAGGGCGCCTGAGCCCTCACCGGCCAGGAGGCCCGGGAGACCGGCCCCCAGGGTGACGGGGCGTCCCGCCCGGTCACCGCAGATCCATCCAGTTCACGCCCGCGCGGCGCACGTCGCGCGGGCGCGGACGGGACTGACGAGGAGATACGGCGAAATGCCGAAGCAGAAGACGCACAGTGGCGCCAGCAAGCGCTTCAAGATCAGTGGCTCTGGCAAGGTGCTGCGCGAGCGCGCCGGCCGCCGCCACCTCCTGGAGCACAAGCCCTCGACGCTGACCCGCAAGCTGGCCGGGACCGTCGAGCTGGCCCCCGCTGACGCCAAGAAGATCAAGAAGCTTCTCGGCAAGTGATCGCCCTCCCGCCCGGCGCGAGCCGTGAGCGGGGCAGCTGATCCTTCCCGACCCATTCGAATGACGGACCACGTGAAGTAGTCCGTGGTCCAACCCAAGGAGTAATCAAGTGGCACGCGTCAAGCGGGCAGTCAACGCCCACAAGAAGCGCCGGGTCATCCTGGAGCGCGCCAGCGGCTACCGTGGCCAGCGTTCGCGCCTGTACCGCAAGGCCAAGGAGCAGGTCACCCACTCGCTGGTCTACAACTTCAACGACCGCAAGAAGCGCAAGGGCGACTTCCGTCAGCTGT
Source organism: Kitasatospora sp. MY 5-36 (assembly GCF_001182915.1). NCBI lineage: Bacteria > Bacillati > Actinomycetota > Actinomycetes > Kitasatosporales > Streptomycetaceae > Kitasatospora > Kitasatospora sp. MY 5-36. Next base: position 10,062 of record NZ_LFVW01000052.1, on the reverse strand, counting down.
GGATCCAGCGCATCAACGCTGCGGCCCGTGCCAACGGCATCACCTACAACCGCTTCGTGCAGGGCCTGAAGGCCGCCAGCGTCGAGATCGACCGCAAGATGCTGGCCGACCTGGCCGTCAACGACCCGGGTGCGTTCGCCTCCCTGGTCGAGGTCGCCCAGAAGGCGCTGCCGGCCGACGTGAACGCCCCGAAGGCCGCCGCGGACGCCGCCTGATCTTCCGAGATCGGTTGAGCTCTGACCGGACCCGCAGGCTCGCCTGCGGGTCCGGTCCTGCTTTCGCCCCCCTCCTTCAGCGCCCTCAGAGATCGAGACCATGCCGAGCACCGACACCCCCCTGCTGACCTCCCTGCGCTCGCCGCGCGTCGTCGCCGCCCGCCGGCTGGCCAAGCGAAGCCAGCGCGGCAAGGAGCGCCGCTTCCTGGTCGAGGGCCCGCAGGCCGTCCGGGAGGCCGTCGCCTTCGGCAGGCTGCCGGGCAGCGGCGAGCACGCCGTGGTCGAGGTCTACACGACCCAGGAGGCCGCCGAGCGGCACGCCGGCATCGTCGAGGCCGCCCTGGCGGAGGGGCTGCCGGTGCTGACCGCCACCGACGAGGTGATCGCCGACATCTGCGACACCGTGACCCCGCAGGGCATCGTGGCGCTCTGCCGCTTCATCGACACCCCGTTCGACGAGGTGCTCAGGGCCCGCCCCAAGCTGGTCGCGGTCCTCGCCCACGTGCGCGACCCCGGGAACGCCGGCACGGTGCTGCGCACCGCCGACGCGGCCGGCGCGGACGCCGTGGTGCTCACCGACGCCTCGGTGGACCTCTACAACCCGAAGGCCGTCCGGGCCTCCGTGGGCAGCCTGTTCCACCTGCCGGTGGCGGTCGGCGTGCCGGTCGAGGAGGCCGTCGGCAGGCTGCGCGAGGCCGGTGTCCGGGTGCTCGCCGCGGACGGCGCGGGGGAGCGGGACCTGGACCAGGAGCTGGACGAGGGCACGCTGGGCGCGCCCGGCGCATGGGTGTTCGGCAACGAGGCGTGGGGGCTTCCGGAGGAGACCCGCGCGCTCACCGACGAGGTCGTGCGCGTTCCGATCCACGGCCACGCCGAGAGCCTCAACCTGGCCACGGCCGCGGCCGTCTGCCTGTACGCCTCGGCCCGGGCGCAGCGTTCGCCCGGCGGCTGCCGCTCGAACGCCTGACGCACCCGGGGGCGCACCGGGATCTCCCCGTTGCAAGCCCTACTACACCCGCCTGGGAGACGCTAGGGTCTGCCTCTGTGGGGGGAACGGCACGGTGGGTAATCGGGGAGGCAACCCATGGTCGGCAGCGGGCCAGAGCTCGACCCGGACGACCTGCCGGACGGCCTGGTGGTCGCGGACGCGCTGGGCCGGGTGGTCTGCTTCAACCGGGCCGCGGCCCGGCTCACCGGCGTGCTCCCGCAGGCCGCGCTCGGCAGCGGGCTGGAGGACGCCCTCCCGCTGGAGGACCTGGACGGCCGCCGCTGGTGGCAGCTGACCGACCCGTACGGCGGCCTGGCCATCCGCACCGGCCAGCCGGAGCGCAACCTGCTGCTGCCCGGCGGGCGTGAGGTGCTGGTCTCCGCCCGGTACGTGCGCGGCGCCCCGGGCGGGCCGCTGGAGCGCCTGGTGATCGCGCTGCGCGGCACCGAGGCCCGGCGCCGCACCGAGCGCAGCCACGCCGAGCTGATCGCCACCGTGGCGCACGAGCTGCGCTCCCCGCTGACGAGCGTCAAGGGCTTCACGGCGACGCTGCTGGCCAAGTGGGAGCGGTTCACCGACGGGCAGAAGCGGCTGATGCTGGAGACCGTGGACGCCGACGCGGACCGGGTCACCCGGCTGATCGCCGAGCTGCTGGACATCTCCCGGATCGACGCCGGTCGGCTGGAGCTGCGCAAGCAGGTGGTGGACCTGGCGGCGGCGGTGCGCCGGCACGTCGAGCGCAAGGTCGCCACCGGCATCCCCGAGGACCGCTTCGACATCCGGATCAGCGAGCCGCTGACCGTCCTGTGGGCCGACCCGGACAAGGTCGACCAGGTGCTGGCCAACCTGCTGGAAAATGCGGTGCGGCACGGTGAGGGAACTGTCACGATCGAGGTGGCACCGGCCAAGGAGGTCGTCGAGGCGCCCGTCTGGGAGCGCAACGGCACCCCGCCCCGCATCGTGGAAGGTACGGCGGTCACCGTGAGCGACGAAGGCAGCGGCATCCCCGAGGAGGCGGTGCCGCGCGTCTTCACCCGCTTCTGGCGCGGCTCCAAGCGCGGCGGTACGGGCCTGGGCCTCTACATCGTCAAGGGCATCGTGGAGGCCCACGGCGGCTCGATCCGCGTCGACCGCGCGCCCGGCGGCGGCGCCCGGTTCCGATTTATCCTGCCCGCCGGGGTGCCCGACTTCATGCTCTGAGAAAGTGCGTGAACGCCAAGCACAGCCTGCTTCGGGATCCCGAGCAGGTCGGACGTCGTTCCCCCCGGACGGGCTTCGCGGCAGCGGTGATACACGCTGCGACTACACTCGACCTTTGGCGTTGGCCCAAAGACCTTGAGCACGGACGAGCAGGAGCACGGGAAAGATAGAGATGTCGGCACCCAACAAGTCGTACGACCCGGTCGAGGTCGAGGCCCTCAAGCCCGAGGTGGTGGAGCAGGCGCGGGACGAGGCGGTCGCCGCGTTCGCCGCCGCCGGCTCCCTGGACGAGCTGAAGCAGGCCAAGGTCGCCCACACCGGCGACCGCTCCGCGCTCTCGCTCGCCAATCGCGAGATCGGGGCCCTGCCCCCGCACGCCAAGGCGGCCGCCGGAAAGCTGATCGGTCAGGCCCGCGGGGCCGTCAACAAGGCCCTCGCCCAGCGGCAGGCCGAGCTGGAGGCGGAGCGGGACGCCCGCGTGCTGGTCGAGGAGGCGGTGGACGTCACGCTGCCGTACGACCGCGCTCCGCGCGGCGCCCGGCACCCGCTGACCACCATGGCCGAGCGCATCGAGGACACCTTCGTCGCGATGGGCTACCAGGTCGCGGAGGGCCCCGAGGTCGAGGCCGAGTGGCTCAACTTCGACGCCCTCAACCTGGGCCCGGACCACCCGGCCCGCTCGATGCAGGACACGTTCTGGGTCCAGGCCCCGGACGGCTCCGCCGACTCCGGCGTGGTGCTGCGCACCCAGACCTCCCCGGTCCAGGCCCGCACCATGCTCGACCGCGAGCCCCCGCTCTACGTGGTCTGCCCCGGCCGGGTCTACCGGACGGACGAGCTGGACGCCACCCACACCCCGGTCTTCCGCCAGGTCGAGGGCCTCGCGGTGGACGAGGGCATCACCTTCGCGGACCTCAAGGGCACCATCGAGGTGCTGGTCGAGAAGCTGATCGGCGGCGGCCTGGAGCTGCGCTGGCGCCCGTCGTACTTCCCGTTCACCGAGCCGAGCGCGGAGATCGACCTCCAGTGCTTCGTGTGCCGCGGCGAGAGCGTCGGCAACCCGGACCGCCCGTGCCGGACCTGCTCCTCCGAGGGCTGGATCGAGCTCGGCGGCTGCGGCGTGGTCAACCCGCGGGTGCTGGTCGCCTGCGGTGTCGACCCGAACCGCTACAGCGGGTTCGCCTTCGGCCTGGGCCTGGAGCGGATCCTGATGAATCGTCACAACGTCGCCGACATGCGCGACATGGTCGAGGGTGACGTCCGCTTCACCCTCCCGTTCGGGATGGAGATCTGATGCGCGTCCCGCTTTCCTGGCTGCGCGAGTACGTCGACCTGCCGGCCGGCGAGACCGGCCGTGACGTCGCGGAGCGCCTGGTCCGGGCCGGCCTGGAGGTCGAGACCGTCGAGCAGATCGGCGCGGACTTCAAGGGCCCGCTGGTGGTCGGCGAGGTGCTCTCCATCGAGGAGCTGTCCGGCTTCAAGAAGCCGATCCGGCACTGCTTCGTGAACGTCGGCGACGCCAACGGCACCGGCGACCCGCAGGAGATCGTCTGCGGTGCGACCAACTTCGCCGTCGGCGACAAGGTCGTGGTCGTGCTCCCGGGCGCCGTCCTGCCCGGCCCGTTCCCGATCGCGGCCCGCAAGACCTACGGCCACACCTCGGCCGGCATGATCTGCTCCGCCCGCGAGCTGGGCATGGGCGACGACCACAACGGCATCATCGTGCTCCCGCCGGAGTACGAGCCCGGCACCGACGCCATCGAGCTGCTCCAGCTCGTCGACGAGGTGCTCGACATCGCCGTCACTCCGGACCGCGGCTACTGCCTGTCCATGCGCGGTGTGGCCCGTGAGGCCGCCGCCGCGTACGGGCTGCCGCTGGCCGACCCGGCGCTGCTCGACGTGCCGCCGGCGAACTCCTTCGGCTACCTGGTGAAGGTCAACGACCAGACCGGCTGCGACCGCTTCGTGGCCCGTACGGTCGTCGGCGTCGACCCGAACGCCAAGTCCCCGATCTGGCTGCAGCGCCGGCTCCAGAAGTCGGGCATCCGCCCGATCTCGCTGACCGTCGACATCACCAACTACGTGATGCTGGAGGTCGGCCAGCCGCTGCACGCCTACGACAAGCAGCGCGTGGACGGCCCGATCACGGTCCGCCGGGCGGCGCAGGGCGAGACCCTGACCACCCTCGACGGGGTCGAGCGCAAGCTCTCCGCCGAGGACCTGCTGATCTGCGACAACAGCGGCCCGATCGGCCTGGCCGGCGTGATGGGCGGCGCCTCCACCGAGATCCTCGACCCGGCCGCAGGCCCGGGCACCACCGAGGTGATCATCGAGGCGGCGCACTTCGACGCGGTCGCCATCGCCCGCAGCGCCAAGCGGCACAAGCTGCCCTCCGAGGCGTCCAAGCGCTTCGAGCGCGGCGTCGACCCGGAGGCCACCCGCGCCGCCGCGCAGCGCGCCGTCGACCTGCTGGTCCTGATCGCCGGCGGCACCGCCGAGGCCGGGGTCACCGACATCGCGGCCCCGCACCCGGTGCGCACCATCACCATCGCCGCCGACCTGCCCGACCGGGTGGCCGGCACCGGGTATGGCCGCGAGACCGTCACCCGGCGCCTGCAGGAGATCGGCTGCTCGGTCTCCGGCGCCGACGTCCTGGAGGTCACCCCGCCGACCTGGCGGCCCGACCTCACGGACCCGTACGACCTCGCCGAGGAGGTCATCCGGCTGGAGGGCTACGACAACGTCCCCGCCCGGATGCCCAACGTCCCCCCGGGCAAGGGCCTGACCGAGGCCCAGCGGGTGCACCGTCGGATCGGCGTCGCGCTGGCCGCGGCCGGCTACGTCGAGGTCAACAACTACCCGTTCCTCGGCGAGCCCGCCTTCGAGGCGCTCGGCCTGGAGGCGGACGACCGGCGCCGCCGCACGGTGAAGCTGGTCAACCCGCTGAACGACGAGGAGCCGGCGCTGCGCACCACGCTGCTGCCGGGCCTGCTCGGCGCGCTGCGCCGCAACGTCGGCCGGGGCAACACCGACCTGGCGGTCTTCGAGACCGGCACGGTCTTCCTGCCCAAGGACGAGCTGAGCGTGGCCCCGCGTCCGGCGGTCGACCACCGGCCCAGCGACGAGGAGCTGGCCGCGCTGGACGCCGCGCTGCCGGACCAGCCGCGCCGGATCGCCGTCGCCCTCGCGGGCGAGCGGCTGCCGTCGGGCTGGTGGGGCAAGGGCTCCCAGGCCTCCTGGGCGGACGCCGTCGAGGCGGCCCGCGCGGTGGCCCGTGCGGCCGGCGTCGAACTGACCGTCCGCCAGGGCCAGTTGGCGCCGTGGCACCCGGGCCGCTGCGCCGAGCTGCTGGTGGCCGGCACCGACCGGGTGGTCGGCCACGCCGGTGAGCTGCACCCGCGGGTGGTCAAGGCGCTCGGGCTGCCGGCCCGTACCGCCGCGATGGAGATCGACGTCGACCTGCTGACGGCGGACGGCGCCGAGCGCGTCAACGGCCCGGCGGTCTCCGGCTTCCCGGTGGCCACCCAGGACGTCGCGCTGATCGTCGACACCGCCGTCCCGGCGGCCGAGGTCGAGGCCGCGCTGCGGGCCGGCGCGGGCGAACTGCTGGAGGCCATCCGGCTGTTCGACGTCTTCACCGGCGAGCAGGTCGGCGAGGGCCGGAAGTCGCTGGCGTACGCGCTGCGCTTCCGCGCGGTCGACCGCACGCTGACCGCCGACGAAGCCACCGCCGCCCGTGAGGCGGCCGTCGCCGAGGCCGTCGCCCGCACCGGCGCGGTGCTGCGCGGCGCCTGACGCGGCAGCGCCCGAGGAGGGCCCCGCCCCGGACCACGCGTCCGGGGCGGGGCCCTCTCCGTTTCCCCGGTGTTGTCCCGGCCGTTTCCCCGGCTCGACCGGACGGTCGCCCGGGCGTCGCGACCCGGCCGCCGGCCCTCAAGATCTCTTGAAGAGGTTCGGTCAAAACCCTTGCGGGAGCCGGGCCGAGAGCGTTTCCTTTTTCTCGTTAGGAAAGTTTCCTAACCCCACGAGGAATCGGAGCGTCCCATGCGCCCTCAGCCCCGTCGTGCCCTCCGCATCGCCCTCGCCGCCGCCCTGGTGGCCGCGCCGCTGACCGTCGCGGCCACCTCGGCGGCCCAGGCCGCCCCGTCGCCCGCCGCCGCCGTCCAGCTCAAGGGCGTCGGGCTGGACGACCCGCACAAGAAGGACATCGCCATGCAGCTGGTGTCCAGCGCGGAGAACTCGTCGCTGGACTGGAAGGCCCAGTACAAGTACATCGAGGACATCAAGGACGGCCGCGGCTACACCGCCGGCATCATCGGCTTCTGCTCCGGCACCGGTGACATGCTGGACCTGGTCCAGCACTACACCGACCTCAAGCCCGGCAACATCCTGGCCAAGTACCTGCCGGCCCTGAAGAAGGTCAACGGCAGCGAGTCGCACGCCGGGCTGGGCTCCGCGTTCGAGAAGGACTGGGCCACCGCCGCCAAGGACACCGTCTTCCAGCAGGCCCAGAACGACGAGCGCGACCGGGTGTACTTCAACCCCGCCGTCAACCAGGCCAAGAGCGACGGCCTGCGCGCGCTCGGCCAGTTCGCCTACTACGACGCCATCGTCATGCACGGCCCGGGCAACAGCTCGGACAGCTTCGGCGGCATCCGCGCCGCCGCCCTGAAGAAGGCCAAGACCCCCGCCCAGGGCGGCGACGAGGCCACCTACCTCAAGGCCTTCCTGGACGCCCGCAAGGTGGTCATGAAGAAGGAGGAGGCGCACTCCGACACCAGCCGGGTCGACACCGAGCAGCTGGTCTTCCTCAACGCCAAGAACTTCGACCTCAACCCGCCGCTGAAGTGGAAGGTCTACGGCGACAGCTACGCCATCAACAGCTGACGCCGGCAAGGCGAAAGGGCCCGGCGGCTGGTTCACAGCCGCCGGGCCCCGCCGTTCGCGCGCGCCGGGGTGTCAGGCGCTCGCGGTGTAGTCGTAGAAGCCCCGGCCGGACTTGCGGCCCAGCAGGCCCGCGTCGACCATCCGGGAGAGCAGCGGGGGAGCGGCGTACAGCGGCTCCTTGTACTCGTCGTACATCGACTCGGCGATCGAGACGATGGTGTCCAGGCCGATCAGGTCGCACAGCCGCAGCGGGCCCATCGGGTGGGCGCAGCCGGCCTCCATGCCCTTGTCGATGTCGGAGGCGGTGGCCACGCCCGTCTCGAACATCCGCACCGCGGACAGCAGGTACGGCACCAGCAGCGCGTTGACCACGAAGCCGGCCCGGTCGCGGGCGCGGATCGGCTCCTTGCCGAGCACCTGGGAGGCGAAGGCCTCGACCCGCTCGGTGGTGGTCGCCGAGGTGGTCAGGGTCGGGATGACCTCGACCAGCTTCTGCACCGGCGCCGGGTTGAAGAAGTGCAGGCCGATCACCTGCTCCGGGCGGGTGGTGGCGGCGGCCAGCTTCACGATCGGGATCGAGGAGGTGTTGGAGGCGAGGATCGCGTCGCGGCGCTCGACCACCCGGTCCAGGGTCTCGAAGATCTTGACCTTGACGTCCTCGCGCTCGGCGACGGCCTCGACCACCAGGTCGCGGTCGGCGAAGTCGGACAGCTCGACGGTGAAGGACAGCCGGGCCAGCGCCTCGTCCCGCTGCTCGGGGCTCAGCTTGCCCCGCTTGACCGCCGTCTCCAGGGAGTTGGTCAGCCGGGTGCGGCCGAACTCCAGCGCCTCACCGCTGGCCTCCGACACCAGGACGTCCAGCCCGGCCCGGGCGAAGACCTCGGCGATGCCCGACCCCATCAGACCGCAGCCGATCACTCCGACGCGCGCGATGTCACTCACTCAGTTGCCCTTCGACGGTGCTGGGGGTCGCCCAGCTTTCGGGTGGCCCAGCGAGCTGCTGGACGACGGGCCGGTGTGCCGGAATGGGTGCACCGGTCACCGCCCCGACGACGTTACTACTCCGTACCGGCCAGTAGGTCACCCCCTCCCCGGCGTAGTGCCAGGGTCGGGCTTCACCCGAACGAGTGAGGCAGCGGCCCCGGACCCGTGTGCCCGGGGCCCGCTCCGCCCGGCTGCCGACAGAATGCCGCAGACGGGGCCGGGGGCGGACGCGGACAGGGCCGGGGACGTGAAGGGAGCACAGGGTGTCGACGGGATCGCTCGCAGGACAGGTCGCCCTGATCACCGGCGCGGGCCGGGGCATCGGCCGGGAGCTCGCCATCGGCCTGGCCGCCGAGGGGATGTCCGTCGGCCTGGTCGGCCGCACCCACGAGACGCTGACCGACACGCTCAAGGAGTGCGTCAAGCGCGGCTCCCGGGGCGTCGCGGTGACCGCCGACGTCACCCGACCCGGCTCGGTGCGCGAGGCCGTCCGGCTGGTCGAGCGCGACCTCGGGCCGATCGACCTGCTGGTCAACAACGCCGGCCTGGTCGACCGCGCCGAGGTGCCGATCTGGGAGACCGACGCGAACCAGTGGTGGCAGGTGATCGAGACCAACCTGCGCGGCCCCTACAACCTGCTGCGCTGCGTGCTCCCCGGCATGGTCGCCCGCCGGAGCGGCCGGGTGGTCAACCTCAACTCCGGCTTCGCGCTGCGCCCGGACGGCAACTACACCGCGTACGCCACGTCCAAGGGCGCGCTGCTCCAGCTCTCCGACAACATGGCGGACTCGCTCGCCCGCAACGGCGTCGTGGTCCTCGACGTCAGCCCGGGCGCGGTGGCCACCGACATGACCGCCGCGATGCCGATGTTCAAGGAGACGACGACCTGGGGCTCCATCCCGTACATGGTCGCGGTCACCGTGGACGCCGCCCGGGGCCGCTTCGACGGACTGCACGGGCGGTTCATCCACGCCGGCCGGGACGACTTGGAGGAGCTGGTCAACCGGGCGGACGCGATCCGCGCCGCGGACGCCCGTACGCTGCGGCTGCGCCCGTACAAGGACGACGATCCGATGGTCTGACCTGGGGCGTCCCCTGGGGCCCGTCAGACCGGTCCCGACCGCTCAGGCGCAGAGCTGGCTGGCGGTCACCGGCTTGAGCCCCGCCTTGGCCAGGCCGTCCAGGACACCGGGCATCGCGTCCACCGTGCACTGGTGCCCCATGTGCAGCGCCACCACCGAGCCGCCGCGCACCGAGTTCAGCACCCGGCGCTGCAGCTCGGCCGCCGAGGGGTCGTTGTAGTCGCGCGGGTCGACGTCGAAGGACAGCACGTGCTCGTACCCGACCGCCTTGGCCTGCTCCCGCACCATCGGGGTGGCGTACTGCGCGGCGGAGGGCCGGAACCAGCGGCCGATCGAGCCGGTGAGCCGCTGCAGGCGCTCCGCGCACTGGGCGATCTCGGCGCGCGCCTGGTCCGGTGTCATGGCGGAGATGTTGAGGTGGTTCTGGGTGTGGTTGCCCAGCTCGTGGCCGCCGTCCAGGATCCGCCGGGCCATCTGCGGCTGCTGGTCGAGCCAGCTGCCGACCACCATCACGGTCAGCTTGGCGCCGCGCTGCTCGGCGATCTCCAGCAGGGCGGTGGCCAGCTTCGGGTCGCCGCTGCCGTGGACGGTGAGCGCCACGTTCTTCCCGGTGCGCGGCCCGTACGCGACCTCGACCGGGGTGCCGGGCGCGAGCGGCGACAGCGCGGGCGGGGCCGGCGGGGCGCTGGGCTGGGCGGCGGCCGCG
>NZ_LFVW01000532.1:0-3753 GCF_001182915.1 Kitasatospora sp. MY 5-36 | reverse complement strand
CGGTGGTCTCGGTGATGCCGTACATGTTGACCAGCGTGGGCGCGTCCTCGGCGTGCCGGTCGTACCAGTCGTCCAGCCGGGCGAGTTCGAGCGCCTCGCCGCCGAACACCACGTAGCGCAGGGCGAGTTCGCTGCCGGGGCGGTCCCGGTCGGCGGCGCTGAGCTGGTAGAAGGCGGACGGCGTCTGGTTGAGCACGGTGACCCGCTCGCGGGCGAGCAGGTCCAGGAAGGCCGCCGGGTCGCGGCTGACCAGGTGCGGGACGACGACCAGTCGGCCGCCGTGCAGCAGGGCGCCCCACAGTTCCCAGACCGAGAAGTCGAAGGCGTAGGAGTGGAACAGCGTCCACACGTCCTCGGCGCCGAAGCCGAACCAGTGGTCGGTGGCGCCGAACAGCCGGACCACGTTGCGGTGGGTGACCGGCACGCCCTTGGGCCGGCCGGTGGAGCCGGAGGTGTAGATGACGTACGCGGTGTCCTCGGCGCGCAGCGGGCGGGTGCGCTCGTGCTGCTCCAGCGGGACGGCCGGGAAGGCGGCGGACTCCGGCCCGTCGACAAGGAGTTGCCGCACCTCGTGGGCGGGCAGCCGGGGCGCGGTGGCGCGGTCGGTGAGCAGGGCGGCCGGGGTGGCGTCGGCCAGCATGTAGGCGAGCCGGTCGGCCGGGTAGTCGGGGTCGAGCGGCAGGTAGGCGGCGCCGGACTTGGCCACCGCCAGCAGGGCGACGACGAGTTCGAGCGAGCGCGGCAGGGCGAGCGCGACGATGGTGCCGGGACCGATGCCCTCGGCGGCCAGCAGCCGGGCCAACCGGTCCGCACGGGCGGCGAGTTCGGTGTAGTCGAGCTGCTCGTCCCGGTAGCCCACCGCCACGGCGTGCGGATGGGCGGCGGCGGCCGCCTCGAACAGCTCGGGCAGGGTGGCGTCCGAAGACGTGTCCACCGACGGGCCGTTCCACTCGACCAGGGCGCGCCGCCGCTCCTCCTCGCTGATCAGCGGCAGCAGGCCGATCGGGGTGTCGGGGGCGCTCGCGGCGGCGGTGAGCAGCCGGGTCAGGCGCTCCACGAGGGCGGCCACGGTGGCGTCGTCGAAGAGGTCGGTGCGGTACTCCAGGAAGCCGCCGATGCCGCCGCCGGGCAGTTCCCCGGCGTTCAGGGTGAGGTCGAACTTGGCGGTGCCGCTGGGGATCGCGGCGATGTCGGCGGTGAGGCCGCCGCCCAGGGCGGTCCGCTCGTCCGGGCGGCTCTGCCAGGCCAGCATCACCTGGAACAGCGGGTGGCGGGCGAGCGAGCGGGCCGGGTTGAGCTCCTCGACCAGGCGGTCGAAGGGCAGTTCGGCGTGCTCGTGCGCGGCGAGCACGGTGCCGCGGACCCGGGCCAGCAGCTCGCGGAAGGTCGGGTCGCCGGAGGTGTCGGTGCGCAGCACCACCGAGTTGACGAAGTAGCCGACCAGTGCGGCGGTCTCCTCGTCCTCCCGGCCGGCCACCGGGGTGCCGACCGGGATGTCGGTGCCGGCGCCGTGCCGGGTGAGCAGGGCGGCGAGCCCGGCCTGGACGGCCATGAAGACGGTGCTGTCGGCGGCCCGGGCGAGCCCGGCCAGGGCGGTGTGCGCCTCGGCGCCGAGCGCGAAGGGCACGGTGGCCCCCTGGTGGCCGGCGACGGCCGGACGGGGGCGGTCGAGCGGAAGCTCCAGCTGGTCGGGCAGTCCGGCGAGCGCGGCGCGCCAGTGCTCCACCTGCCGGACGGCGAGCGGGCTGGGCGCGTCGGCGGTGCCGAGCCGCTCCCGCTGCCAGGCCGCGTGGTCGGCGAACTGGATGGCGAGTTCCGGCAGTTCCGGTTCCCGACCGGCGGTCCGGGCGCCGTAGGCGACGGCCAGGTCGCGCAGCAGCGGGGTGGTGGAGGCGCCGTCGCCCGCGATGTGGTGGAGCAGCAGGAGCAGGGTGTGCCGCTCGGGGCCGTCGGTGAACAGGCTCGCGCGCAGCGGCGGTTCGGCGGTCAGGTCGAAGGCGTACCGGACTTCATCGCCCAGCTCTCCGGTGCTCCCGTGGAGTTCGGGCCGGAACTCGGAGAGGATGCGCTGGTACGGCGTGCCGTCCGGCTCCTCCCCGTAGACGGTGCGCAGGACTTCGTGCCGGGCGACGAGGTCGCCGAGCGCGAGGCCGAGGGCGTGCCGGTCGAGCGGGCCGGTGAGGGTGAGTGCCAGCGGGATGTTGTAGGTGGGGCTGGGGCCTTCGAGGCGGTGCAGGAACCAGAGCCCGCGCTGGGCGGGCGAGAGCGGCATCCGCCCGGTGCGCGGCACGGGCACCAGGGCGGGGCGGTGCTCGGGCTCCGCCGGGTCGAACAGGGCGGCCTGGTCGAGCAGTTCGACGAGGCCGGCCGGGGTCGGCTGCCGGAACACGTCGGCGAAGCCGACCGGGGCGGCGAAGGTCTCGCGCAGCCGGGCGGCGAGGCGGCCGGCGAGCAGCGAGTGGCCGCCGAGGTCGAAGAAGGAGGCCTCCCGGCCGGGTGCCTGCGGCAGGCCGAGGACCTCGGCGAACAGGCCGCAGACCAGTTCCTCCCGGGGCGTGGCCGCCGCAGTGCCCTCGGTGGCCGCGGCGGGCTCGGGCAGGGCCCGGTGGTCGAGCTTGTCGTGCGCGGTGCGCGGCAGTTCGTCCAGCAGCAGGACGGCCGCCGGGACCATGTGCGCGGGCAGCCGGGCGGCGAGCGCGGCGCGCAGCCCGTCCGGATCGGGCGTGCTGCCGCTCTCCGGGACGGCGTAGCCGAGCAGGCGCTTGCCCTGCGGGCCGGGGCGGGCGATCACCACGGCCTGGGCGACGCCCGGGAGTTCGGCGAGGACGGCGGCGATCTCGCCGGGCTCGATCCGGAAGCCGCGGATCTTCACCTGGTCGTCGGCCCGGCCGAGGAACTCCAGGGTGTTGTCGGGGCGGCGCCGGGCGAGGTCGCCGGTGCGGTACATCCGGCTGCCGGGCGGGCCGAAGGGGTCGGCGAGGAAGCGTTCGGCGGTGAGGTCGGGGCGGCCGAGGTAGCCGCGGGCCAGGCAGGCGCCGGCCACGTACAGCTCGCCGGTGACGCCGTCGGGCGCGGGGCGCAGCGAGCCGTCCAGGACGTAGGCGCGGGAGCCGCGCACCACCCGGCCGCGCGGGGCGCCGTCCGGGCCCGGGGTCCAGGCGTAGGCGTCGACGGTGGTCTCGGTCGGGCCGTAGAGGTCGACCGGGTGCAGGCCGGGGACGGCGGCCAGGCGCTGCCAGAGGGCGGGCGGGGTGGCCTCGCCGCCGACCACGAGGACGGACGGGCGGTGCCGGCCCTCGTCCAGGATGCCTTCGGCGATCAGGACTTCGAGGTAGGAGGGGGTGAGGTCGAGGTAGTCGACGCGCTCGCGGTCGAGGTGGGCGGCGAGCGCGGCCGGGTCGCGGTAGGTGGCGTCGTCCAGCAGGTGGAGCTCGTGGCCGTGGACCATCCAGAGCACCGGGTCCCAGGAGGCGTCGAAGGCGAACGAGGCGCTGTGGGCGACGCGCAGCCGGTCCCGGCCGGCGCGGTGCAGGGCGGGGGCGACATGGTCCTCGCCGAGGCCGGCGTGCAGGTTGGCCAGCGAGGCGTGGGTGACCACCACCCCCTTGGGGCGGCCGGTGGAGCCCGAGGTGTGCAACACGTAGGCGGGCTGGCCGAGTCGGGGCGCGGGCGGGGCGGTGTCGGGCTCGCCGGCCGCGTCCTGCGGGCGGACGACGGGCAGGCCGGCGGGCAGGCCGAGCCCGGCGAGGGCGT
>NZ_LFVW01000531.1:0-8066 GCF_001182915.1 Kitasatospora sp. MY 5-36 | reverse complement strand
CGCTGCGGCTGCCCGAGGCGCCGCTGCCGCCGGCCGAGGTCGACCGGCTGGTGGGCGGGCAGCACCACGACCCGCACGCGCTGCTCGGCGCGCACCCGGTGCACGGCGGCACGGCGATCCGGGTGCTGCGCCCGTTCGCCGAGCGGGTGGTCGTCGAGACCGCCCACGGCCCGGCCGAACTCACCCACCAGCAGAGCGGGTTGTTCACCGGCCTGGTGGCCGGCGGCGAACCGCCGGAGTACACCCTGCTGGTGACGTACCCCGACGGCGAGCCGCTGCGCCAGCACGACGGCTACCGCACCCCGCCCACCCTCGGCGAACTCGACCTGCACCTGATCTCCGAGGGCCGGCACGAGCAGCTGTGGCGGGCGCTCGGCTCGCACGTGCGCACCGTCGACGGGGTGGCCGGCACCGCCTTCGCGGTCTGGGCGCCGAACGCCGTCGGGGTCCGGCTGATCGGCGGCTTCAACCACTGGAACGGCACCGGGCACCCGATGCGCTCGCTCGGCTCGTCCGGGATCTGGGAGCTGTTCGTCCCCGGCCTGGCCGAGGGCGCCACCTACAAGTACGAGGTGCACACCCGGCAGGGCTGGGTGCTGGACAAGGCCGACCCGCTGGCCCGGGCCGCCCAGTGCCCGCCCGGCACCGCCTCGGTGGTCACCTCCTCCGACTACGCCTGGCAGGACGGCGACTGGATGGCCCGCCGGGCCCGCGCCGCGCACCACCGGGCCCCGATGTCGGTGTACGAGCTGCACCTGCCGTCCTGGCGCCCGGACCTCACCACCTACCGCGCCATCGCCGAGGAACTGCCGCGCTACCTCCAGGAGTTGAACTTCACCCACGTGGAGCTCATGCCGGTGATGGAGCACCCCTTCGGCGGCTCCTGGGGCTACCAGGTGTCCGGCTACTACGCCCCCACCGCCCGGCTCGGCGGCCCCGACGACTTCCGGTACCTGGTGGACACCCTGCACCGGCACGGCATCGGCGTGATCGTCGACTGGGTGCCCGCGCACTTCCCCAAGGACGACTTCGCGCTCGCCCGCTTCGACGGCGAGCCGCTGTACGAGCCCGCCGACCCGCTGCGCGCCGAGCACCCCGACTGGGGGACGCTGGAGTTCGACTACGGCCGCAAGGAGGTGCGCAACTTCCTCGTCGCCAACGCGGTGTACTGGTGCGAGGAGTTCCACGTCGACGGCCTGCGGGTGGACGCCGTCGCCTCGATGCTCTACCTCGACTACTCCCGCGAGGGCGGCGACTGGACGCCCAACCGGTTCGGCGGCCGGGAGAACCTGGACGCCGCCTCCTTCCTCCAGGAGATGAACGCCACCGTCTACCGGCGCTGCCCGGGCGCGGTGACCATCGCCGAGGAGTCCACCGCCTGGGACGGGGTCACCCGCCCCACCGACGCCGGCGGGCTCGGCTTCGGGCTGAAGTGGAACATGGGCTGGATGCACGACTCGCTGGTCTACATGTCCAAGGAGCCGGTGCACCGCAAGTACCACCACAACGAGATCACCTTCTCGATGGTGTACGCCTACTCCGAGAACTACGTCCTGCCGATCTCGCACGACGAGGTGGTGCACGGCAAGCGGGCGCTGGTCTCCAAGATGCCCGGGGACTGGTGGCAGCAGCGCGCCAACCACCGCGCCTACCTCGGCTTCATGTGGTCCCACCCGGGCAAGCAGCTGCTGTTCATGGGGCAGGAGTTCGCCCAGGGCGCGGAGTGGGACCACGAGCAGGGCCCGCAGTGGTGGGTGCTCGACGAGCGGTGGCCGGCCCACGAGGAACACCTCGGGGTGCGCCGGCTGGTCCGCGACCTCAACCGGCGCTACCTCGACACCCCGGCGCTGTGGGAGCTGGACACCGTCCCCGAGGGCTTCCGCTGGCTCGACGGCGGCGCCGCCGAGGACAACCTGCTCTCCTTCGTCCGGTACGCGGCCGACGGCTCGCCGCTGGTCGCGGTCTGCAACTTCTCGCCGGTCGTCCGGCACGGCCACCGGGTCGGCCTGCCCCGGCTGGCGGGCCGCGACCAGCTGTGGGAGGAGGCGCTGAACACCGACGCCGAGGAGTACGGCGGCAGCGGCGTCGGCAACTCCCACCCGGTCAAGGCCGAGCCGGTGGAGTGGGACGGCCAGCCCCGGTCCGCCGAACTGGTCCTCCCCCCGCTCTCCACCGTCTGGCTCCGCCCCGCGCGCTGAGCGCCGGGCGCCTCCGGTGCCCCGGACGCCCCGGGTGCCCGCCCCGTCGGCGGGCGCCCTGGGCGGGACCTCCGCCCCTTGCCCGAACCCCGTCGCTCTGCTCGCGGACACCCGTTCGGGGTGCGAAGGTATGGTCGATATGACCACTTTCCGAGACGACGGGACGGAGACAACCACGTGGCGCGCAGCGTGTACGTGACCGGCATCGACCGGGGGGACGGCCGCCAGGCGGTCGAACTCGGGGTCATGGAACTGCTCACCCGCCAGGTGGACCGGGTCGGGGTGTTCCGCCCGCTGGTGCACGCCGCCCCCGGGCAGCCGGGCTCCGACCACGTGGTCGAGCTGCTGCGCGGCCGCTACCGGCTCGACCTGCCCAGCAGCGAGCTGTACGGCCTCGGCTACGAGGAGGCCGCCGCCCTCCAGGCCGCCCACGGGCAGGACGAACTGGTCTCCGCGCTGGTCGACCGCTTCCACGCGCTGGAGCGGCGCTGCCAGGCCGTCCTGGTGCTCGGCACCGACTTCGCCGACACCAGCATCCCGGACGAACTCGCCTTCAACGCCCGCCTGGCCAACGAGTTCGGCGCCGCCGTGCTGCCGGTGGTCGGCGGGCACGGCGAGGACCCCGAGACGGTGGTCGCCGAGCTGCTGGGCGCCCACCGCGCCTACACCGACCTCGGCTGCCAGACCCTGGCGATGATCGCCAACCGGGTCGCCCCCGGCGCCAAGCAGCGCATCCAGCGCACCCTCACCGAGAAGCTGCCCGTCCCCGCCTACGTCATCCCGGAGGAGCCGGCCCTGGCCGCGCCCACCGTCGCCCAGCTGGTCGAGGCGACCGGCGCCGAGGTGCTGCTCGGGGACGCCGCCGGCCTCGCCCGGGACGTGCGCGGCTACGTCTTCGGCGGCGCCATGCTGCCCACCTTCCTGGACGCGCTGACCGAGGGCGCCCTGGTGGTCACCCCCGGGGACCGCGCCGACCTGGTGATCGGCTCGCTGGCCGCGCACGCCGCCGGCGCCCCGCCGATCGCCGGCGTGCTGCTGACGCTCGGCCAGCACCCCGGCCCCAACGTGATGGCACTGGCCGCCCGGCTCGCCCCCGGCACCCCGGTCGCGGTCGTCCCCGAGGGCAGCTGGCCCACCGCCGCCCACCTGACCCACCTGGAGGGCAAGCTCACCTCGGCCAGCCCCCGGAAGGCCGAGATCGCCCTCGGCCTGTTCGAACTGCACGTCGACACCGCCGAGTTGACCAACCTGATCGAGGTCGGCCGGTCCGAGCGGGTCACCCCGATGATGTTCGAGCACGAGCTGCTGGAGCGCGCCCGGGGCACCCGCCGGCACGTCGTCCTGCCGGAGGGCACCGAGGAGCGGGTGCTGCGCGCCGCCGAGATCCTGCTGCGCCGCAACATCTGCGACCTCACCCTGCTCGGCGAGGCGGACGCCGTCCGCCGCAAGGCGTCGAGCCTGAGCATCGACCTCCCGGCCGAGGACCCGGCCGCCGACCGCGCCCAGGTGCGGATCGTCGACCCGGCCACCAGCCCGCTGCGCCGCCAGTTCGCCGAGCTGTACGCGAGGCTGCGCGCCCACAAGGGGATGACCGTCGAGCTGGCCCTGGACGTGGTCACCGACGTCTCGTACTTCGGCACCCTGATGGTCCAGGAGGGCATCGCGGACGGCATGGTCTCCGGCGCGGCGCACTCCACCGCCGCCACCATCCGGCCCGCCTTCGAGGTGATCAAGACCTCGCCGGGCGCCTCGATCGTCTCCTCGGTCTTCTTCATGTGCCTGGCCGACCGGGTGCTGGTGTACGGCGACTGCGCGGTCAACCCCGACCCGGACGCCCAGCAGCTGGCTGACATCGCCATCCAGTCGGCCGCCACCGCCGCCCAGTTCGGGGTGGAGCCGCGGGTCGCGATGCTCTCGTACTCGACCGGCACCTCCGGCTCCGGCGCGGACGTCGACAAGGTCCGCAAGGCCACCGAGCTGGTCCGCGAGCTGCGGCCGGACATCCTGGTCGAGGGCCCGATCCAGTACGACGCGGCGGTGGACGCCCGGGTCGCGGCCACCAAGCTGCCGGGCTCCCCGGTGGCCGGGCGGGCCACCGTGCTGATCTTCCCGGACCTCAACACCGGCAACAACACCTACAAGGCGGTCCAGCGCTCGGCCGGGGCCGTCGCCGTCGGCCCGGTGCTCCAGGGGCTGCGCAAGCCCGTCAACGACCTCTCCCGCGGGGCGCTGGTGCAGGACATCGTCAACACCGTCGCGATCACCGCCATCCAGTCCCAGGACCACGCCTCCCAGGACCGCACCTCCCAGGACCTCGCGTCGGACAGCAAGGAGCTCCCCGCATGAGCAAGGGCACCCGCGTCCTCGTCCTGAACGCCGGCTCCTCGTCGGTGAAGTACCAGCTGATCGACATGCTGGACGGGGCCAGGCTGGCCGCCGGGCTGGTCGAGCGGATCGGCGAGACCGGCGGGCGGCTGGTGCACACCCCGCGCACCGGCGGGCCGCGCGAGACCGTCCAGGCCTTCCCGGACCACGCCGCCGCGCTCAAGGCCGTCGCCGAGGAGCTGTCCGCCGACGGCGTCGGGCTGGACTCCCCCGAGCTGGCCGCGATCGGCCACCGGGTGGTGCACGGCGGCCTGCGGTTCACCGAGCCGACCGTGATCACCGACGACGTGCTCAAGGAGATCCGCCGGCTGATCCCGGTCGCCCCGCTGCACAACCCGGCCAACATCACCGGCATCGAGGTCGCCCGGGCCCTGCGCCCCGACCTCCCCCAGGTGGCCGTCTTCGACACCGCCTTCCACGCCTCGATGCCCGAGTACTCGGCCCGGTACGCGATCGACAAGGACGTCGCCGACCGGCACCGGGTGCGCCGCTACGGCTTCCACGGCACCTCGCACCAGTACGTCTCGCGGGCCACCGCCCGGCTGCTCGGCAAGGACCCGGCCGAGGTCAACGTGATCGTGCTGCACCTGGGCAACGGCGCCTCCGCCTCGGCGGTCGCCGGCGGCCGCTGCGTGGACACCTCGATGGGCCTGACCCCGCTGGAGGGCCTGGTCATGGGCACCCGATCGGGCGACATCGACGCCGGCGTGGTGTTCCACCTGCACCGGGTCGGCGGGCTGTCCGTGGACGAGATCGACGACCTGCTCAACCGCCGCAGCGGCCTGCGCGGGCTGTGCGGCGAGAACGACATGCGCGAGATCATGCGCCGGGCCGACGAGGGGGACGCGGACGCGAAGCTCGCGTTCGACTCGTACGTCCACCGGCTGCGCAAGTACATCGGCGGCTACTACGCGGTGCTCGGCCGGGTGGACGCGATCGCGTTCACCGCCGGGGTCGGGGAGAACGCGGCGCCGGTGCGCGCGGCGGCCACCGCGGGACTGGAGGAACTGGGCATCGCCGTCGACCCGGAACTGAACTCGGTGCGGTCCGGCGAGGCCCGGATCGTCTCGCCCGAGTACGCCCGGGTGGCGGTCGCCGTGGTGCCCACCGACGAGGAGCTGGAGATCGCCCGACAGACCTTCGCGCTGGTGCACCGGGAACGCCGGGAGTCCGAGGACTGACACGGATCCGTCTCACTCCTCGGAAGCTTTCGTCGGCGATTCCTCCCGGTGCGTGCCGAATGCACCTATAACACGAACGGATAGACTGATCCATATGCGCCGAGCGAAAATTGTCTGCACCCTGGGTCCGGCGACGGACTCCTACGAACAGCTGAAGGCCATCGTCGAGGCGGGCATGAACGTCGCCCGACTGAACATGAGCCACGGCAACCACGCGGACCACGAGGAGCGGTACCGCAAGGTCCGCCAGGTCTCGGAGGACACCGGCAAGGCCATCGGCGTCCTGGCCGACCTCCAGGGTCCGAAGATCCGTCTGGCGACCTTCGCCAACGGCCCGGTGACCGTCGACAACGGCGACGAGTTCACCATCACCACCGAGGACGTCCCCGGTGACCAGCACATCTGCGGCACCACCTACAAGGGCCTGCCCGGCGACGTGAAGGCCGGCGACCCGATCCTGATCAACGACGGCGTCATCGCCCTGGAGGTCGTCAGCGTCGACGGCCCGCGGGTGAAGACCGTGGTGATCGAGGGCGGCGTGCTCTCGAACAACAAGGGCATCAACCTGCCCGGCGCGGCCGTGAACGTGCCCGCCCTGTCCGAGAAGGACAAGGACGACCTGCGCTTCGCGCTGCGCCTGGGCGTCGACATGATCGCCCTGTCCTTCGTCCGCAACGCGGACGACATCAAGGACGTCCACGAGGTCATGGACGAGGTCGGCATCCGCGTGCCGGTCATCGCCAAGATCGAGAAGCCGCAGGCCGTCGAGGCCATGGAGGAGATCGTCCTCGCCTTCGACGCCATCATGGTCGCCCGCGGCGACCTGGCCGTGGAGTACCCGCTGGAGCGGGTGCCGCTGGTCCAGAAGCAGCTGATCACCCTGGCCCGCCGCAACGCCAAGCCGGTCATCGTCGCCACCCAGATGATGGAGTCGATGATCCACGCCTCGCGCCCGACCCGCGCCGAGGTCTCCGACGTCGCCAACGCCATCCTGGACGGCGCCGACGCGGTCATGCTGTCCGCCGAGTCGAGCGTCGGCAAGTACCCCGTCGAGACCGTCCGCACCATGGCCCGGATCTGCGAGACGGCCGAGGGCGAGCTGCTCGCCCAGGGCCTCCAGCCGCTCAACCCGGGCCGCAAGCCGCGCACCCAGGGCGGCTCCGTCGCCCGCGCCGCGTGCGAGCTGGGCGACTTCCTGGACGGCAAGGCGCTGGTCGCCTTCACCAAGTCCGGCGACACCGCCCGCCGGCTGTCCCGCTACCGCTCGCCGATCCCGGTGATCGCCTTCACCCCGGACAGCGCCACCCGCAACCAGCTCTCGCTGAGCTGGGGCGTCGAGGCGTACGTCACGGAGCAGGTGGCCACCACCGACGCGATGGTCGCGCAGGTCGACCGGGAGCTGCTGAAGCTCGGCCGGCTCGGCGAGGGCGACACCGTCATCGTCACCGCCGGTGTCCCGGTCGGCGTCCCCGGCACCACCAACATGGTGCAGGTGCACCACCTGGGCACCCGGGGCGAGTGAGCACCCGTCAGGCCTGAACGCCCGTGGGGCGGTCCTCCTTCCGGAGGGCCGCCCCACGGTCCTTGTGGCGTCCGCTACTTGTCGCTGTAGGGGGCGTCGTCGTTGAACAGGCGCATCCCGGGGATGCGCAGGGTGCCGCCGAACTGGCCGGCCTGCTTGGCGGTGACGCCGGTCAGCTCCAGGTCCAGCGGGATCGGGATGGAGCCGATCAGGTCGTACAGCCAGCGCGGCAGGGTGTCCGGGGTGAGGGTGATCTCGCCCAGGTCGATCGGGATCGGCAGGCCGAGCACCTTGGAGAGGTGGCCGGACAGCCGCTCCACGTACATGGTGACCGGGCCCTTGCGCATCGTCGAGGTGGAACCCGGGGCGCCCTGGACGTGGAAGGTGACGCCGTTGCCCTCCAGGGTCGACATGTCGAGGTTGTCGATGTCCACGCTGTCGACCACGAACTTCAGGACGCGCTTGCTGCCGGTCACGGTCTTCACGTCGTAGACGCCGTGGAAGGCCGCGCCGTGCAGGGCGAGCCGGCTGGTCTTCAGGGTCCAGTTCTGCTCCGGGACGACGTGCCCGGGGGCGGGCGCGCCGGCGGTCAGGCCCCGGGCGTCCACATCGCAGTTGGGGTTCTCGGTGGGCGTGCCGGACGGGCTGCCGGAGGCGCCCGCGGAGGGCGTCGCCGAGGCGTCCGCGGACGGGGTCGCGGAGGGCTTCGGCTTGCCGCTCGCCCTGCCGCTCGGCGTGGCGGTGGGCGAGGGCTCGTCGGCGGCGGGCTGGATCGCGGGC
>NZ_LFVW01000530.1:0-4939 GCF_001182915.1 Kitasatospora sp. MY 5-36 | reverse complement strand
ACCTCGGCGGCCGTCCCGGCCCCGGCCGGGCCGGCGACCACGAGCCACGTGCCGGACGGCACCGAGCCCGCCGGTGCCGAGCCCGACGGCCCGTCGAGGGGCTGCCACTCGACGCGGTACCGCCAGCCGGCCACCGCGTCCCGGGCCGCCGGCTCCGGGAACACCGGCCAGTAGCGGCGGTACTGGAAGGCGTAGGTCGGCAGGTCGACGGTGCCGCTCCCGGTCCCGGCGGGCAGCAGGGCGGTCCAGTCCACGGGCAGGCCGCGGACGTACGCCTGGGCCAGCGAGAGCAGGAGGCGCCCGGCGCCGCCGTCGTCGCGGCGCAGGGTGTCGGCCACGACCGGGCCGTACGACTCCAGGCTGTCCGCGATGGCCGGGGCCAGCACCGGGTGCGGGGACACCTCGACGAAGGCACCGTGGCCGGTTCCGGCGAGGGTGTGCACGGCCCGGTCGAACTCGACGGTCTCGCGCAGGCTGGCGTACCAGTAGTCCGGCACCAGTTCCGGCCCGGAGACCGTGGCGCCGGTGCTGGAGGAGACCATCGGAATCCGCGCCTCGCGGGGGGCGATGCCCTGGAGGGCGGCGAGGATCTCCTCGCGCAGCTCGTCCACGTGCGCGCTGTGCGAGGCGTAGTCCACCGGAATCATCCGGGCACGCGGCGAATCCCCGCAGGAGTCCGCCAGTTCACGCAGCGCATCGGCGTCACCGGAAACCACCGTCGCCGACGGACCGTTCACCGCCGCGATGGACAGGCGGGAACCGTACGGAGCGATCCGCACCCGCACACCCGCCACCGGCTCGGCGATCGACAGCATCCCGCCACGACCGGCAAGGGCCTTCAGGGTCCGGCTGCGCAGAGCGACCACCTTCGCCGCGTCCTCCAGCGAGAGGATCCCGGCCACGGCCGCCGCCGCGATCTCGCCCTGGGAGTGGCCCACCACGGCGTCGGGAACGACACCGGCCGCCTCCCAGACCGCAGCCAGCGACACCATCACGGCCCACAGCGCCGGCTGCACCACATCGGCGGCCTCGAAACCGTGCCGACCGGCCAGCACATCGTCCAACTGCCAGTCCACATACGGCGCCAGAGCCTCGGCACACTCGGCCAGCCGCGCCGCGAACACCGGCGAAACCTCCGCCAGCTCGCGACCCATGCCGACCCACTGACTGCCCTGCCCCGGGAAGACGAACACCGTCCGCCCGACCCCGGCCGACGGCACCTCGCCCGTCAGCACCCCGGCCCCGGGCCGGTCCGCGGCCACGGCCTCCAGTTTCGCCGCCAGCTCGGCACGGTCGGTGCCCAGCACCACCGCGCGCCGCTTGAACGCCGTCCGCGTGGTGGCGAGCGACCGGGCCACCTCCGGCAGCGGCAGCTCGGGTCGGGCCAGGAGGTGGTCCCGCAGCCGCCGCGCCTGGTCCGCCAAGGCCTCCTCGGACCGTCCGGAGACGGTGACGGGGAGCACGGCGGGCTCCGCGACCAGCACCGGCGGCGCGGCGGGCGCCGACACCGCGGCCGGCTCCGGCGTCCCGTCCGGCTCCGGCGCGGCCGGCCCTCCGGCGGGCGCCTCCTCCAGGATCACGTGCGCGTTGGTGCCGCTGATCCCGAACGCCGAGACGCCCGCCCGACGCGGCTGTTCGCCCGCCGGCCACGCCACGCGCTCCTGGAGCAGGCTCACGTGCCCCGCCGACCAGTCGACGTGCGGGGTCGGCTCCGCCGCGTGCAGCGTCGCCGGCAGCTCCTCGTGCCGCAGCGCCAGCACCATCTTGATCACACCGGCGATGCCGGCCGCCTGCTGGGCGTGCCCGATGTTCGACTTCACCGACCCCAGCCAGAGCGGCCGTTCGGCCGGATGCCCCTGCCCGTACGTCGCCAGCACCGCCTGCGCCTCGATCGGGTCGCCCAGTGTGGTGCCGGTGCCGTGCGCCTCGACGACGTCCACGTCCCCCGTCGCCAGCCGGGCGTTGGCCAGCGCCGCGCGGATCACGCGTTGCTGAGCGGGGCCGTTGGGCGCGGACAGTCCGTTGGAGGCGCCGTCCTGGTTGACGGCGCTCCCCCGGACCACGGCCAGCACCCGGTGCCCGTTGCGCCGGGCGTCCGACAGCCGCTCCAGCACCACCACGCCCGCGCCCTCGGCGAGGCCCATGCCGTCCGCGCCCGCCCCGAAGGCCTTGCAACGGCCGTCCCGGGCAAGGGCGTTCTGCTGCGAGAAGCCCACGAACTCGCCCGGGCTGACGATCACGGTCACCCCGCCGGCCAGCGCCAGCGTGCACTCCCCCGCGCGCAGCGACTGCACGGCGAGGTGCAGCGCGACCAGCGAGGAGGAGCAGGCGGTGTCCACCGACACCGCCGGCCCGGTCAGGCCCAGCGTGTACGACACCCGGCCGGACAGCACGCTCATCGCCGTACCGGTGATCAGGTGCGCCTCCGAGCCCGAGAGGTCGCCGCCGGCGGTCGCGTACCCGGAGGGCGCGGCGCCCGCGAACACGCCGGTGGCCGACTCGCGCAGGCTCGCCGGGTCGATCCCGGCCCGCTCGACCGCCTCCCAAGCCGTCTCCAGCAGCAGCCGCTGCTGCGGGTCCATCGCCAGCGCCTCGCGCGGACTGATCCCGAAGAACCCGCCGTCGAAGTCCGCGGCCCCGGAGACGAACCCGGCCTGGACGGTGCTGCTCGTGCCGTCCGCGCCCGGGGCGGCGTCGAAGAGCGCGCCGAGGTCCCAGCCGCGGTCGGTGGGGAACCCGCCGACCGCGTCCCCGCCCGCCACCAGGAGGTCCCACAGGTCCTCGGGGGTGCGCACGCCGCCCGGGTAGCGGCAGGCCATCCCGACGATCGCGATCGGCTCCCGCTCCCGCTCGGTCACCTCGCGCAGCCGGGCCCGCGTGGTGCGGAGCTTGGCGGTGGTCTGCTTGAGGAAATCGAGCAGTTTCTCTTCGTTCTGCATGGTGCTGTCGCTCACATTCGACCTCGTTCGGGAGGAGTTGGCGCCGACGGTCCCGGCATGGTCAGTCGAAGTCCGGGTCGTCGAGCTCGTCCTCCAGGAGGGCGAACAGCTCGTCGGCGGTGGCCTCCTGGAGAGCGCGCTCGTCGGCCTCGCCCGTCCCGTCCGCCCCGGTCTCGCGGACGGCGCGGAAGCGCTGGGTCAGCGCCTCCAGGCGGGCGACGATCTCCGCGCGGGTCTCGTCGTCCGACGGGGTGAGCCCGGCGGCCAGCCGCTCGAACTCGTCCAGCACGGCCGTGTGGCCGACCAGTTCCCTCCCGGTCAGCTCGGTGATCAGGAAGTCCGCCACCGCCTCCGGGGTCGGGTGGTCGAAGACCAGCGTGGACGGCACCCGCACCCCGCACGCGCTGTTCAGCCGGTTGCGGAGCTCGACGGCGGTCAGCGAGTCGAAGCCCAGCTCGCGGAAGGCCCGGCTCGCCATGATCTCGTCCGCCGAGTCGTGGCCGAGGACCGCGGCGGCGTGCGTCCGCACCAGCTCCACGACGGTCCGGCGCCGCTCGGCGGCCGACAGGCCCGCCAGCCGGGCGGCGAACTCGTTGCGCTGGTCGTCCTCCGGACGGCCGGAGGAGGTGTCCTCCTGCGCCTCCGGGATGGTGTCCAGCAGCGGGCGCGGGCGGGCGGCCGTGAAGACCGGAGCGAACTTCTCCCACTCGACGTCCGCCAGGGCGATGAACGTCTCGTCGTCGGCCAGGATCTCGCCGAGCGCCGTCAGGGCCCGGTCGGTGTCCAGGAAGTTCATGCCCTGCCGCAGCAGCCGGTGCGGGGTGACGCGACCGGGAGCCTGGTCCATCGCCGCGTCGACCGCGTTCCAGTCGCGGGTGTTCCAGACACCCCAGGCGATCGACGTCCCGGGCAGGCCCCGGCCGCGACGGTCCTCGGCGAGCCCGTCCAGGAAGGAGTTGCCCGCCGCGTAGGCGCCGTGGTCGTTGCTGCCCCACGTCGCCGAGATCGACGAGAACATCACGAACTCGTCGATGCCCAGGTCGGCCGTCGCCTCGTCCAGGTGGACGGCGCCGGCCGCCTTCGCGCCCAGTGCCGCCGCCAGACCCTCCCGGCTGGTGTCCTCGAGTCGGGCCAGGTACGGCGTGTTCGCCGAGTGCAGGACGGTGGACAGGCCCGGGCCGGAGTCCTCGATCCACGAGACCATGGCCGTGACCTGCGCACGCTCCGTCAGGTCGCACGACACGACCTCGACGGCGGTGCCCGCAGCCGCGACGGTGGCGGCCAGCGCCGCCACCCCGGGCGCCGCCGGACCCGAACGGGAGGTCAGAACCACCCTCGGCGTGCCGTGCTCAGCAAGCCACGGGCCGACACAGACACCGATCGAGCCCGTACCGCCGGTCAGCAGGACCGTCCCCTTCGGGCTCCAGGCCCCGGCCTTGGGCCGGTGCTCCTCGGCGCGCACCAGGCGGCGCAGGAACACACCCGACGGACGCAGCGCGACCTGGTCCTCCCGGCCGTGCGCGAGCACGCCGGCCAGCCGGGCGGCCGCCTCGACGTCCACCACCGGCGGCAGGTCGACCAGACCGCCCCAGCGGTCCGCGTGCTCCAGGCCCACGGCCCGGCCCAGACCCCAGACCTGGGTCTGGATCGGACTGGTCGTCACCTCGCCGGCGGCGACCTGCACCGCGCCACGGGTCAGCACCCAGAGGGGAGCGGCGATCCCGGCCCGGCCCAGCCTCTGCACCAGGTCGAGGGTGTCGGCGCTGCCGCGCGGGACCCACCCGAACTCGGCGTCCGGCGACTCGTCCAGGGCCAGGAGGGACACCACGCCCTGGACATCCGCACCGGCACCGGCGATGGCCTCATCGAGGCCCTCGAGCGTCGTCCGCACGACCTCGGCGCCACGACCCGCCAGCCCGTCGGCCACCGCACCGGCGTCCGGCGCGTCCCCGACCAGCAGCCAGGGCCCGGACAGGACCGCCGAACCGCTGATGGCGGAC
>NZ_LFVW01000529.1:0-3358 GCF_001182915.1 Kitasatospora sp. MY 5-36 | reverse complement strand
CCCACGGCCCGGCCCAGACCCCAGACCTGGGTCTGGATCGGACTGGTCGTCACCTCGCCGGCGGCGACCTGCACCGCGCCACGGGTCAGCACCCAGAGGGGAGCGGCGATCCCGGCCCGGCCCAGCCTCTGCACCAGGTCGAGGGTGTCGGCGCTGCCGCGCGGGACCCACCCGAACTCGGCGTCCGGCGACTCGTCCAGGGCCAGGAGGGACACCACGCCCTGGACATCCGCACCGGCACCGGCGATGGCCTCATCGAGGCCCTCGAGCGTCGTCCGCACGACCTCGGCGCCACGACCCGCCAGCCCGTCGGCCACCGCACCGGCGTCCGGCGCGTCCCCGACCAGCAGCCAGGGCCCGGACAGGACCGCCGAACCGCTGATGGCGGACGGCTGCCAGGTGATCCGGTAGCGCCAGTCGTCCACCGACAGCTTCGTACGCTCGACCGCCGGGGCCTCGGGCCAGTAGCGGCGCCGCTGGAACGCGTAGGTCGGCAGCGCGACGGTCGTCCCGTCGCCGAGCACCGCCGCCCAGTCGACGGGGGCGCCCTGGACATAGGCCTCGGCGAGCGAGGTCAGCAGGCGCTGCGCGCCGCCCTCCTCGCGCCGCAGCGTGCCCACGACCACCGGGGAGCGCTCTTCCAGGCTGTCGCCGATCGCCGGGGTCAGCACCGGGTGCGGCGAGACCTCCAGGAACACGCCGTGTCCCGCGTCACCGAGGATCCGCACGGCACGGTCGAACTCGACGGTCTCCCGGAGGGACGCGTACCAGTACGCCGGGTCCAGCTCCGGGCCGGACAGCCACTCGCCGGTCAGCGCCGACACCATCGGGATCCGGGCCTCACTCGGCGTGATGCCCTGGAGAACCGAGAGGATCTCCTCGCGCAGCTCGTCCACGTGCGCGCTGTGGGACGCGTAGTCCACCGGGATCATCCGGGCGCGCGGGGACTCCCCACAGGAGTCGGCGAGTTCGCGCAGCGCGTCCGCGTCACCGGAGACGACCGTCGCCGACGGGCCGTTCACGGCTGCGACGGAAAGGCGGGTGCCGTACGGGGCGATCCGGGCGCGGACGCCGTCCACCGGCTCGGCGATCGACAGCATCCCGCCGCGCCCGGCCAGGGCCTTCAGGGTCTTGCTCCGCAGAGCGACGACCTTCGCGGCATCGTCGAGGGAGAGAATCCCCGCGACGGCGGCCGCCGCGATCTCGCCCTGCGAGTGACCGACCACAGCGTCCGGAGCGACACCCGCCGCCTCCCACACCGCAGCCAGCGACACCATCACAGCCCACAGCGCCGGCTGCACCACATCAGCGGCCTCAAAGCCGTGAAGGCCCGCCAGCACATCGTCCAACTGCCAATCCACATAGGGCGCCAGGGCCGCAGCACACTCGGCCAGCCGCGCCGCGAACACCGGCGAGGCCTCCGCCAGCTCGCGACCCATCCCGACCCACTGGCTCCCCTGCCCCGGGAAGACGAACACCGTCCGCCCCACCCCGCCAGGAGCCACCGAACCGGTCACCACACCGGACGCGGGCTGCTTCGTCGCCACCGCCGCGAGACGTTCAGCGAGCTCGCCCCGCTCGCCGCCGAGCACAACGGCCCGGTGCTCCAGCGCCGCACGCGTCGTCGCGAGCGACCACGCGACATCGCCGACCGACAACTCCGGCCGCGCCAGCACGTGTTCACGCAGTCGACCCGCCTGACCCGCGAGCGCCGCAGCGCTCTGGCCGGAGACCGGCCAGGCCGACGTCCCACCGGCGAGCACCGGAAGCACCTCGGCTTCCAGCTCCTCGGCTTCGGCGTCGGGCGCCTCCTCCAGGATGAGGTGGACGTTGGTGCCGCTCACACCGAAGGCCGACACACCCGCCCGGCGCGGCCGCTCGCCCGCCGGCCACTGCACCTGCTCCTGGAGCAGCCGGACGTTGCCCCTCTCCCAGTCCACGTGGGTCGACGGCTGGTCCGCGTGCAGGGTCTTCGGCAGCATGCCGTTTCGCAGCGCCATCACCATCTTGATCACACCGGTGACGCCGGCGGCGCACTGGGTGTGGCCGATGTTGGACTTCACCGATCCCAGCCACAACGGCCGGTCCTCGTACCGCTCCTGGCCGTACGTCGCCAGCAGTGCGCCCGCCTCGATCGGGTCGCCGAGCGAGGTGCCGGTGCCGTGGGCCTCGACCGCGTCGACGTCGGAGGGCGACAGCTGCGCGTTGGCCAGTGCCGCGCGGATCACCCGCCGCTGCGAGGGGCCGTTGGGCGCCGCCAGGCCGTTGGACGCACCGTCCTGGTTGGCCGCGCTCCCGCGGATCACCGCCAGCACCTGGTGCCCGTTACGGCGCGCGTCCGAGAGACGCTCCAGCAGCACCATGCCCGCGCCCTCGCCCCAGCCGATGCCGTCGGCCTCGTCCGAGAACGCCTTCGACCGGCCGCTGGAGGCCATGCCGCCCTGGCTGCCGAACTCCATGAACGCGCCGGGCGAGACCATCACCGCGACACCGCCGGCCAGCGCCATCGAGCACTCGCCCGACCGCAGGGCGAGCATCGCCTGGTGCATCGCCACCAGGGAGGACGAGCAGGCCGTGTCCACCGTGATGGCGGGGCCGGTCAGGCCCAGGCAGTACGAGATCCGGCCCGAGGCCACGGCGGACACCGTGCCGATCAGCCGGTAGCCGTCCAGGCTCCGGTCGTCGGCCGGCAGGCTCGCGTCGTAACCGGCGTGGCTCGCACCGACGAAGACGCCGGTCGCCGAGCCGTGCAGCGACTTCGGGTCGATCCCCGCGCGCTCGATCGCCTCCCAGGACGTCTCCAGCAGCAGCCGCTGCTGCGGGTCCATCGCCAGCGCCTCACGCGGGCTGATCCCGAAGAACCCCGCGTCGAAGTCGGCCACGTCGTAGATGAATCCGCCCTGTCGGCGGTACGCCTGCCGCTGGCCGAAGCCCTCCTCGACGGCCTCCCAGCCTCGGTCGGTCGGGAACTCGCTGATCGTGTCGGTCCCCGCGACGAGCAGGTCCCAGAACTGGTCGGGCCCCGTCACACCGCCCGGGTACCGGCAGCCCATGCCGACGATCGCGATCGGCTCGCCGATCGCCGCGGCCACGACCTGGACCGCGCCGTCGGCCTGGGCCGTCTGGCCGCCGGTGCCGACGAGTTCGCCCCGCAGGTAGTCCGCGAGGGCGGTGGCGTTCGGGTGGTCGAAGACCATCGTGGAGGCCAGCTTGACACCGACCTCCTTGGAGAGGCGGTTCCGCAGCTCGACGGCTCCGACGGAGTCGAAGCCCAGCTCCTTGAAGGCGCGTTGCGGCAGCACGTCGTCTGCCGAGTCATGGCCCAGGACCGCGGCCGCGTGGCCCCGGACCAGGTCGG
>NZ_LFVW01000528.1:0-8108 GCF_001182915.1 Kitasatospora sp. MY 5-36 | reverse complement strand
CAGCGGCCTGCGCCCCCGGGAGGCCGGGCCTGCCGCGGGTGCGCAGCTCGCCGAGCACGGCCCAGCCGACCGACACCACCGGCACCGCCACCACCGCGCCCAGGACCCCCGCCAGCACCGCGCCGCCGGCCACCGACACCGCGATCACCACCGGGTGGATGCGGACGGACCAGCTGAGCACCAGCGGATGCAGCAGATGCCCCTCGATCTGGCCGATGACCACGATCAGCGCGAGCACCAGCAGCGCGATCACCGGCCCCCGGGCGGCGAGCGCGACCACGGCGGCGACCGCCAGGGCGATCGGGGAACCGATCAGCGGGATGAGGGTCGCCGCGAACTCCAGCACCATCAGCGGCAGGACCAGCGGCACCCGCAGGATTGCCAGCGCGATGCCCACCAGCACCGCGTTGGAGGCCGCCACGATCAGCACGCCCCGGGTGTAGCCCGCGAAGGTGAGCCAGGCGGCGCGGCCGGCGCGGTCCCAGGCCGAACGGCTCCGGACCGGCAGCTGCCGCTGCGCCCAGGTCCACATCCGGTCGCCGGAGTGCAGGAAGAACACCGAGCAGAACACCGCGAGGGCCAGCCCGGTGACCAGCTCGACGATCCGGCCGGCGCCGCTCAGCGCGGTGCTGAGCAGGGTGGAGCGGTGGGCCGAGATGAAGGCGCCGATCTTGGCCCGCAGGTCGGTGACGGTGCCGGGCCGCAGGTGGAAGGGGGCGCCGGTGAGCCAGTGGTCGATCCGGGAGAGGCCGCCGCGCAGCTCGTTGCCCAGCCGGCCCCACTCGTCGGCGACGGTGGTGCCGACCAGCGCCAGCACCCCGCCGACGACCGCGAGGGCGCAGAGGAGGACGACCAGGACGGCGAGCGAGCGCGGCATGCCGCGGGCCAGCAGGTCGACCGGCGGGCGCAGCACGGAGGTGATCACCAGCGCCACGAACAGTGCGACGACCGGCAGTTCGAGCCGGGCGAGGACGTCGACGACCAGGTAGGCGGCGAGCCCGAGCAGCACCAGCCGCCAGGTGTACCCGGCCGTCGTCCGCAGTCCGGAGGGGACGTGCTCCCCGGGCGGATACGGGTCGGGACCCGGGCCCGGAGCCCCCGTCCGGGTCCGGCGCGCCGACACCCGGGGGCGGCGGCTGCCCAGCGGCACGGGCCGCCGGTCCGGTCCGGCGCCGTTCACTCCCACGGGCGGTCTCCTCGGGCTCGGCCGGGTGTCGTCCTCTCACGTCACGATGACCCATACCGCGACGGTTCGCTCTGCGGCGGCGCCGGGTCCCGTCACCCGGACAGCGGCATGCCGACCGCGTCGCTGTGCGGGCGTGCCGGGCCCGGGCAGACACGGGAACGGCGCCGGTCGCCCCGGGAAGGGCAATGGTCCTCCGTGTACAAGCGGCCGGATGAGGGGAGAATCCATGGCGCAGGGAGGGGGGAGAAGGAGGCCGAGATGAAAAGCCTCACCCGCCGCTACGCGGTGACACTCCCCGGCCCGATCGGCGGGCACGCTCCACCGTCCGTCGTCGTCGTGTACGAGACGCAGGCCGTCGGGCCCGGCGGGGGCCTGGTCTGGGAGAGCTCGGACGGCGACCTTCGGGTGGAGATCACCGGCGGGGTGGCCACCGTCCTGGCGGCTCCCACAACGGGCAGTCGGCACCCGTGCCTGATGGCGGTGCCGCTGCCGTGAGCACCTCGTCGTGAACCGAGAGCGCGTCGTCGTGAACACGTGGGCCGTGAGCGCGTGGTCGTGGGCAGGCGGCCGTGCGCACACGGCCACGACGCGTGTCGAGAGGAAGAGGAAGGCGACGGAGGGCGGAGGTCGCAACGACAAGGTCACCGAGCGCTGGCGGCCAAGGCCTCGCGCACGGTGACCAGGCAGGGGTCGCAGTACCGGTCCGGCCCGGCCGCACCGGCGCCGTCGCCCACCGGGACGACGCGCTGGGAGGGCTCCAGGAACCGCCCGCACAGCGAGGAGCTCGCGTCGTCCTTGGCCACCACGTGCCACACCACGGCGGGTGGGGAGACCGCCGGGTCGTGCTCGGCCCACATCTCGTACACGGCGCTACCTCCGGATCGCTGGGGGCTCGGTGACTCCATGCAAACCCGCGGTCTGCCGAACGGCCACCGGGCCAGACCCGGTGGGATGGTTGAGGCGCCGGTGACGGTTGGGCGGGCGACGGTCGGGGGCCGCACGCTCAGTCCCGCCGGTCGGGGCCCGGGTGTCCTGGAGGCCTGATTCCTGAGGCCGTGGTCCCCGAGTCTGTGCTCCCCGGGCCGCCCGCCCGGTCGCGGCCCTGGCCGGCGGCCAGGCGGCGCCGGATCACCAGCAGGTCGAGCGCGGTGATGCCGGCGAACCCGGCGCACAGGGCGGCGAAGAAGGCGTAGGTCCCCTGGTTGGGTGCGGGGCCCGGGCCGGCCAGCGCGGCCAGCACGGCGAACGCCACGGCCCCGCCGAGGAACAGGACGAGGAAGACCCGGGAGAGCACCCGCCGCAGCTCCAGGTCCGATCGGGCGGTCACCGGCTCGGTGCCCCGGCGTACCGTCTCCTGCGGCCGGAGCTGGGGCATCGTCCGGCCGGGGCCCTGCGGGGTGTGCGGGAAGTCGTGGCGCTCGCCGCTCCGGCGGCGGGCCCCGCCCGCGTGCGGCAGGTCTGGGCTGGGTCGTACGGCCATGACGGCCCCCGAACGGATTCGGCCGGTTGTGTTCCGTCGGCGCGCCTACCCGGTTCCGGCGCCGGCACACGCCCGCGGAGCACCCGCCCGCACCGGCCCGCCGATGCCCACCGTCGCCCGCCGCCCGGGCCCCGAAGCCCGGCGGATTCGGCCGCTGTTCACCGGGGCATGGCCCGCCCGATGATCTCCGACCAGTCCCGGTCCCTACCGTCAGGGCCCACACCACTTCCGGGAGCGAACATGCACGACAACCAGGCGACCGAGCACGAGTGCGGCTGCCCGCGGACGGCCGACCTCGACGGGGAGGGGCCGGCCGCGGACAGTCGGCGCCGGTTCCTGCGCGGGGCCGGTCTGCTGGGCGCGGGGGTCGGCACCGCCGGGCTCGGTCTGCTCGGCGCGGTGCCGGCGCAGGCGGCCGCACCCGAGGCGGCGGGCGCTGCGGGTGCGGCCGTGAAGGCGCCCAAGAAGGGCAAGGGGAAGGGGCGGTGGCAGCCCGACCCGGACGCCCGGCAGTTCACCGTCGTGGTCATGCCGGACACCCAGTACCTGTTCGACCAGGACCGGATCCACCCGGCGCCGCTGGAGGCCTCGGTCCGCTACGTGCTGGACGGCGGGGTCAACCGGGAGGACGGGACGGACGACAACATCGTCTTCCTGGCCCACCTCGGCGACGTCACCGAGAACGGCCTGGCCGTCGAGTACGCCGCCGTCACCAAGGTGTTCGGCCTGCTGGACGACGCGGGCGCGGCCTACGGCGTGCTCGCCGGCAACCACGACGTCCGCTCCTCGACCGACGACCAGCGCGGCACCACCCCGTACCTGGAGACCTTCAGCAAGGCCAGGGCCGCCCGCACCTCCGGCTACCGCGGCTCCAGCCCGGACGGCTACAACACCTGCCACGTGTTCCGGGCGGCGGGCCGCGACTGGATGGTGCTCTCGCTGGACTGGCGGCTCTCCGACGCGGGCTTCGCCTGGGCGAACGGGGTGATCGCGGCGAACCCCAAGCTTCCGGTGATCCTGACCACCCACGACCTGGCGCACGCCGACGACGGCGGCCGCGCCGAGCTGTCCGACAACGGGAAGCGGCTCTGGGAGCGGCTGATCGACGGCAACGACCAGATCTTCCTGACCGTCAACGGGCACTACTGGCCGCCCGGGCGCACCGTGCTGCGGAACAGGGCCGGCCACGACGTGCACGTGCACATCACCAACTACCAGGACCGCTACTACGGCGGCGCGGCGATGATCCGGGCGTACCGCTTCGACCTCGACCGCGGCACCGTCGACGTGTCGACCTTCTCGCCGTGGATCCAGCAGATCGCGGCCGAGGAGCGCAACGCGCTGGCGGCCCAGCACGTCGAGCTGACCTCGGACGTGGACCGCTTCTCGCTCGCGATCGACTTCGAGCGCCGCTTCGCCGGCTTCGCGCCCGTCCCGCAGCGCCCGGCGCGCCGGGCGGGGGAGCTGCTGGTCCGCGACACGGTGGCCTACTGGCGGTTCGACAACGGCGGCGCGGACGGTGCGGCCGTCACCCCGCAGCAGGTCGTCAAGGACCTGAGCGGGCAGGGCAACGACCTGCTCTGGCAGAGCGCCCCGGGCACGCCCGACGGCGCGCTCAGCTGGTCCGCCGAGCACCACCCGGACCAGCCGGGCCACGGCAGCCTCCTGTTCAGGGGCACCCGCTCGCCGGTCCGCGGCGGCTACCTGCAGACGGTGCCCACCGCGCCGGTGAACCGGGAGACCTTCGAGCGCGGGTTCACCGTCGAGGCCTTCTTCAAGCTGCCCGCCGACTGGGACTCCGCGCAGAGCCGCTGGTCCGCCCTGCTCAGCCGCTGGGGGACGAGCGGAGAGGCGGGCAGGAGCGGGCCCGGGACGGACGCCGACGAGCCGGTCGTGACGCTCAGCGTCTCCGAGGCGCCGGCCCTCCAGTGGTGCGTCTACCCGCTCAACCAGACCGGGGCGTCCACCTGTTGGGGTCACCAGCTGCCGCTGGACCACTGGTGGCACGTCGCGGTGGTCAACGACGGGAAGCTCAGCCGGATGTATGTGGACGGCTGCGAGGTGGCGCGCAACCCGTCGACGCCCGCGGTCGGGCTGACCACGCTGGGACGGCCGTGGATGCTGGGCGGCTACGCGTACGCGGGGGTGCTGGACAAGGTCTTCCACGGGTACATCGGGGACGTCCGGATCGTGAAGCGGGCGCTGCGGGTGGGCGAGTTCATGACCGCCTGACCCGCGCTCCCGCGCGGCACGGACACCGCCGGGCCCTGGTACGGGCTCGGCGGTGCGGTCGTTTCCGGGACGGCGAACGGCGATCGGCTGGCGACCGCGCCGGAGCCGTCAGCCGAGCAGGGTGGCCTCGACCCCGGCGAGCACCGCCGCCAGGCCCTGCTCGAAGCCCTCGTCGAAGTCCTGGAACATCACCCGGCCCGATTCGGCGGCCAGCGGGTGGGCGGCCAGGCGCTCGGCGCGGGCGTC
Organism: Kitasatospora sp. MY 5-36; assembly: GCF_001182915.1. Taxonomy (NCBI): domain Bacteria; kingdom Bacillati; phylum Actinomycetota; class Actinomycetes; order Kitasatosporales; family Streptomycetaceae; genus Kitasatospora; species Kitasatospora sp. MY 5-36. The sequence goes on along the minus strand of NZ_LFVW01000528.1, from coordinate 2,964 downwards.
CAGGTCGTAGCCCTCCTCGCCGTCGAAGGGGTTGGGGCCCATCGCCTGCTCCTCGATGACGTAGCCGATGGTGTAGCTGTAGGCGGTCTGCCAGGCCCGGGCGGCGGCCACCGGGGTGAACCCGGACTCGACCAGCAGGCGCAGCCAGGTGTCCAGTTCGGCCGCGTAGCCGGTGTCGGTGAACCGGGAGCCGCTGTAGACCTTCGCGCCGTCGCGGTAGCGCAGCAGCTCGGCGCGCAGGGTGCGCATGGTCCGCAGGTAGGTCTCCCGCCAGTCGCCCGGGGCCGGGGCGCGACCGGCCCCGTCGGCCCCGCTGGCCGCGTCGGCCCCGTCCGCCCCGGCGCCCGCGTCCGCCGCCGCCCGGGCCGTCATGCGGCGCATCATCTCGGTCGCCATCTCGTCCAGCAGCGCCTGCTTGTCCTTGAAGTGCCAGTACAGCGCGGGCGCCTTGACGTCGAGCCGGGCGGCGATGGCGCGCAGCGTCAGGCCGTCCAGGCCGGCCTCGTTCAGCAGGTCCAGCGCGGTGTCGACGACCTGGCCGCGGTCGAGCTTGGGGGTTCTCTGGGGGGTCACGGTTGACAGTTTAACGCCGTTAAGTGCACGCTGTCGGCAACGGCTACTTAACAACGTTAAGGAGGTTGTCGTGGCTTCTCACGGCATGCACACGGACGTCCTGGTCATCGGCGCCGGGCCCACCGGACTGGCCCTGGCGCTCGACCTCGCCCGGCACGGCGTCGCCGCGCTGGTGGTCGAGCGCGGCGCCGAACTCTTCCCCGGCTCGCGCGGCAAGGGCCTCCAGCCGCGCACGCTGGAGGTGCTCGACGACTTCGGCGTGCTCGACCGGGTCCGCGCGGTCGCCGGGCACTACCCGCCCAACCTGTTCTGGCGGGACGGCGAACCGCAGGGCGAGCGCCGGATGTTCGACCCGACCGAGCCCTCCGAGGCCGAGCCGTACACCGAGGCGCTGATGCTGCCCCAGTGGCGCACCCAGCAGGTGCTGTACGGGCGGCTGCGCGAGCTGGGCGGCGAGGTCGCGTTCGGCCGGGAGCTGGTCGGCCTGGCGCAGGACGAGGAGGGTGTGACCGCCGAGTTCGCTACCGGCGGCCCGGTCCGGGCGCGGTACGTCGTCGCGGCGGACGGCGGCCGCTCGACGGTGCGGCGACTGCTCGGCATCGGGATGACCGGCGAGACCGTCGACCCGGACCCGATGCTGGTCGCGGACGTCCGGATCGACGGGCTGGACCGCGAGCACTGGCACGTGTTCGGCTCCGAGGAGGGGATGCTGGCGATCTGCCCGCTCGGCGGCACCGAGGACTTCCAGCTGGTCGCCCAGTTCCCGGAGGGGACGGCCGTCGACCTCACCCTCGACGGGCTGCGCACGGTGGTCGCGGCCCGCTCCCACCTGGCCGCCGAGCAGGTCACCGAACTGCGCTGGATCTCCGAGTTCCGCCCGCGCGCCGCGCTCGCCGACCGCTTCCGCGCGGGCCGGGTCTTCCTGGCGGGCGACGCCGCGCACGTCCACTCGCCGGCCGGCGGGCAGGGCCTGAACACCAGCGTCCAGGACGCCTACAACCTGGGCTGGAAGCTGGCCGCGGTGCTGATCGGGCGAGCGGGGGAGGGGCTGCTCGACAGCTACCAGGAGGAGCGCCGCGGCAACGCGGCCGCGATGCTGGAACTGTCCACCAGGGTCCACCGCGGCGAGCAGCGCCGCGGCCGGGCGACCCAGCAACTCGACCTCGGCTACCGGGAGTCCGCGCTCTCGGTGGAGACCCGCCAGGACCTCCCGGCGGACGCGCTGCGGGCCGGCGACCGCGCCCCCGACGGCCGCCGGGGCGGCACCCGGCTGTTCGACGCCTTCCGCGGCCCGCACTGGACGCTGCTCACCGTCGGCACGGACACCTCGCTGCCCGCCGTCGCCGCCCCGGTGGTCCGCATCCCGGCCTACGAGGCGTACGGCACCGGGGTGTTCCTGGTGCGGCCGGACGGCTACCTCGGGTGGGCCGGCGCTACCGCCGACGGCCTCGCGGCCTACGCGGGGCGGCAGGGGCTGCTCGCCCCCTGACCGGGCGCGGCCCCTGAGGGGCCACGCCCGAGCCGGATCGGCCGCCGGGCGCGGTGGACGCGCGGACACCCGGCGGCCGTCCAGGGACGGCCGGCCGGGTGCCGGTCAGTGCTTGCCCGCGTCCTTGACCTTCTCCACGGCCTGTTTCAGGTCGCTCTTCGCCTGCTCGGCCTTGCCCTTGAGCTCGGTCGAACGGTCGCCGGTGGCCTTCCCGGCCGCTTCCTTGGCCTTGCCGCCGGCCTTCTCCGCCATGTTGCGCAGCTTCTCCTCGGTACCCACGGCGGGTGCCTCCTCTCGTCGACGGGGCGAAGGTCCGCCCCGGGCGGCGTCTGCCCGGGGCGCGGGCTTCCATGCGCGGGGTCCGCGAGTCGGTCCGGCGGGACAGTCCGGCGAGTCGGCCCGGCCGGTCCTACCGGGTGCGGGCCTCGGCGGCGGTCTTCAGGTCGTGCAGCCAGCCTTCGAGGCCCTGGCGGAGGATGTCGGTGGCGGCGGGGACGTTCGCGTCGACCTGGGGGCCGGTGTGGGTCTCCTCGGTGCGCACCAGGACGCCGCCGGGGACCTCGGTGAAGTTCCACACGTGGACGCCGTCGATCCGCAGCCCGGTCGCGACCGCCGGGCCGGTCCAGCGGATGCAGGCGCCGGGCCGCAGCTGCCGGACGGTGGAGGTGATCTCCAGGACGGGGTCGGCCGAGGCGGGGTTCGGGGGCAGCGGGGTGGTCCAGTGGAACGCCGACCCCGGGCGCAGCGGGCCGCCGTCGAGGCGCTCGGCGCTCCGCACCGGCGCTTGCCAGTCGGGCCAGCGCGCCACGTCGGTCTGGAGCCGCCAGACCGTCCGCAGCGGTGCGTGGACCACGGTCTCGGTCCGGTAGCGGACGCGGGCGTCGGGGTCGACGCCCGCCCCG
>NZ_LFVW01000527.1:0-8127 GCF_001182915.1 Kitasatospora sp. MY 5-36 | reverse complement strand
CGCGCCCCGGCCCCGGGGCGACGCCCGGCGCCGCCCCGGCCCCCGGCGCGTCCGCTGCTCCCGGCGCCCCCGGTGCCGAGCCCGGGTCCGTGCCGAAGCAGTTCGCGGCCGGGGACGACGTCGGCTTCCTGCACGTCCCGGCGATGGGCCGGGACTACCAGGTGCTGATCCGGATGGGCACCTCCACCGAGGTCCTGGACGACGGCGTCGCGGGCGTCTACGAGCAGCCGTACCGGGCCGCGATGCCGTGGGACCAGCAGGGCAACTTCGCGCTGGCCGCCCACCGGGACGGCCACGGCGCCAAGTTCCACGACCTGGACGCCGTCCACCGGGGCGACGCCGTCGTGGTCGAGACCCGGGACAAGTGGTACGTCTACAAGGTCGACAGCACCCTGGCGGAGACGTCCAAGTACGACACCGGCATCGTGGCGCCCGTCCCGGCCCGCTCCGGCTACGAGGGCCCCGGCCGCTACATCACCCTGACCACGTGCACGCCGGTGTACACCTCGCGCTACCGGATGGCCGTCTGGGGGAGCCTGGTGCGGGTGGACGACATGGACGCCAAGCGCACCCCGCCGCCGGAGCTGCGGCACTCCTGAAGCCGCCCACGGGCCTCCTGGAGCCCGTACGGAACGCCCGAGGGCCCGCCGCGTTCGTCGCGGCGGGCCCTCGGGCGTGCTCCGTGCTGCTCGTTCCCCGGCTCAGCCGAACCAGGGGAATACCGGAGGCCTAGTGGTCCCCTTTGGGGGGTGTGGTGGTGGGGTCGCTCCCTTTCGGGGGCTCGGCCGCCTTGGTGTAGAGCTGGATCTGGGTGTTCGGGTCGACCTGGGTGCCGGCCGGCGGGTTGCTCTGGAGGATCGTCGCGTTCGGGTCCGGGGGACCGCTGACCACGACGTAGGTCAGGCCGAGCGCCTTCAGCTGGTCCGCGGCGGCGCCCAGCTTGACGTTCGCCAGCGGCGGGACCTGGGGCTTGTCCTGCGCCTTGAAGATCGTCAGCGAGATCTTGCTGTTGGCCGGGGCCTTGGTGTTGGCCGGGATCGACTGCGAGGCGACGGTGTTGACCTTGCTCGGGTCGGGGGCCGGCGCGGTCTTCGAGACGTCCACCTGGAAGCCGAGGCCCTGGAGGGTCGCCTGCGCGTCCTCCTTCTGGGCCCCGGCCACGTTCGGGACGGTCACCTTGGCCTTGCCCTGCGACACGGTCAGCTTGATCGGGGCGCTCGGGTCGACGGCCGCGTTGGGCGCCGGGTCCTGGGCGGTGACGGTGTCCTGCGCGGCGGTGTCGTCGTCCTTGTACTCGGTGGTCACGTTGGTGAAACCGAGGTCGGCGAGCGCCTTGGTGGCCTGGTCCTTGGGCTTGCCGACCACACCGGGGACCTGCGCCTTGGCCGGGCCCGAGGAGACCTGCACCGTGATGGTGGAGGTCTCGGCGACCTGGGTGCCGGACGGCGGGGTCTGGGTGCAGACCTGGTCCTTCTTGATGTTGGTGTCCGGGCAGGCGATCTTGTCGCCCTCGGTCACCACGAGCTTGGCACCGGCCGCGGCGGCGGCCGTCTTGGCCTCCGCCAGGGTCTTGCCGACCAGGTTCGGCGCGGTGACCTTCGCGGTCTCCTTGGTGCCCTTGTCGGCGAACATCGCCTGGGCGACGAAGAAGGTGCCGACCAGGACCAGCACGGCGGCCACCGCCAGCACGATCCAGGAGGTGTTGCTCTTCTTCGGCGGGTCCTCGCCCCGCCGGCCCCCGCCGCGGCCGTAGCCGTCGTCGTAGCCGTCGTTGCCGCCCGCCTGGCCGGCGTAGGTCTGGCCGTAGCCGTCGTCCTGGTAGCCGCCCTGCTGCCCGTAGCCGGGCTGCCCGGAGGCCTGCGGCAGGACGGTGGTCGGGCCGCCGGGCTGCTGCGGCAGCACGTTGGTCTGGCCGTACGGGTCGTGCTGCTGCGGGTAGCCGTTCTGGTCGTAGCCGTAGCCGCCCGGGCCCATGCCGTACGCGGCCTGCTGGGCGGCGGCCACCGGCAGGCCGTCGAGGAAGCGCTCGATGTCGTCGCGCATCTCGTCGGCGCTCTGGTAGCGGTAGTCGCGGTCCTTGGCGAGCGCCTTCAGCACGATCGCGTCGACCTCGGGGCGCACCTCGGGGTCGAAGACCGACGGCGGCTGCGGCTCCTCCCGGACGTGCTGGTAGGCCACCGCGACGGGCGAGTCGCCGACGAACGGCGGGCGCACGGTCAGCAGCTCGTAGAGCAGGCAGCCGGTGGAGTAGAGGTCGGAGCGGGCGTCGACCTGCTCGCCCTTGGCCTGCTCGGGGGAGAGGTACTGGGCGGTGCCGATGACGGCCGAGGTCTGCGTCATGGTCATCCCGGCGTCACCCATCGCACGGGCGATGCCGAAGTCCATGACCTTGACGTTGCCCTGCCGGGTCAGCATCACGTTGGCCGGCTTGATGTCGCGGTGCACGATGCCGGCCCGGTGCGAGTACTCCAGGGCCTGGAGGATGCCGATGGTCATCTCCAGCGCCCGCTCGGGCAGCAGCCGGCGGCCGGAGTGCAGCAGCTCGCGCAGCGTGGACCCCTCGACGTACTCCATCACGATGTACGGGATGGAGATGCCGTCGATGTAGTCCTCGCCGGTGTCGTACACGGCGACGATGGCGGGGTGGTTCAGGGACGCCGCCGACTGCGCCTCGCGGCGGAACCGGGCCTGGAACGACGGATCCCGGGCCATGTCGGCCCGGAGCGTCTTCACAGCGACGGAGCGGCCGAGTCGGGTGTCATGGGCGAGGTACACCTCGGCCATGCCGCCGCGTCCGAGGACGCCGCCGAGCTCGTACCTGCCGCCGAGGCGACGAGGCTCTTCCATAGTTCCGACCCTCTCCCTCACCCGCCGGTGAGGTTGTGACGTAGGTGTCCCCGCACGCTCTGGGTGACGCCGCGCGGTCCGCGACCGGTTCTCCGGCCGGGCCGTGCGGTGCCTCGCGGGCGGCAACGGGCACACCCGCTGCTGGCGGATACGCTACCGGTCGGACCGCAGCGGACCGGAGTCAGCCGTCGGCCGATACCAGACCGGTATCCGGACGGGGCTGCCCATCGTGACATTCCCCTCACCCCGGACCCGCGCTCCTACTTGCCGAGTGCGGCCTGCATCACCGCCTTGGCGATCGGGGCGGCGAGGCGGCCGCCGCTGATGCCGTCGCGGTTCTGGGAGCCGTCCTCGACCACCACCGCGACCGCGACCGACTGGCCGTCCGGGGTCTTCGCCCAGGAGGTGAACCAGGCGAACGGGAGCCCGGCGTTGTCCTCGCCGTGCTGCGCGGTGCCGGTCTTGCCGCCGACCTGCAGGCCGGGGATCTTGGCGTTGGTGCCGGTGCCGTTCTCGACCACCGAGACCATCAGGTCCTGCATCTTCTGCGCGGTGGCCGGGCTCATCGCCTGGGAGAACTGCTTCTCGGTGTGCTTGGAGACGGTGGTCAGCGTGGCCGAGCGCTCCTGGTCGACCAGGTACGGCTGCATCAGGCTGCCGTTGTTGGCGATCGCGGCGGAGACCATGGCCATCTGGAGCGGGGTGGCGCGGGTGTCGTGCTGGCCGATCGAGTCCTGGGCGGTGCCGTCCGGGCTCGAGCTGTCCGGGAAGACGCTCTTCTCGGAGCGGACCGGGGTGTCGATCGTGCTGTTGAAGCCGAACTTCTCGGCCTGCGCCCGCATCCGCTCCTTGCCCAGGTCCGCGCCCATCTTGGCGAAGACCGTGTTGCAGGACTGGTCCATCCCGGACTTGACGGTGGCGTTCTCGCAGCGCTCGTTCGGGCTCTCGTTCTTCAGCTGGGTGGTCGTGCCGGGCAGGACCCACGGGTCCGGGGTGTCCGTGGCGTCGTCGATGCTCTGGTAGCGGCCGTTCTCGAACGCCGCGGTCGCGGTGACCAGCTTGAAGGTCGAGCCGGGCGGATAGGTCTCCTTCAGCGCCCGGTTGAGCATCGGCTTGTTCGGGTCCGCGTTGAGGTCCGTCCAGGCCTTGGTGTCGGCGGCCTCGCCGCCGGCGAAGGTGCCGGGGTCGTAGGACGGGGTGGAGACCAGGCCCAGGATCGCGCCGGTCTTCGGGTCGAGGGCGACCACCGCGCCCTTCTTGTTGCCCATCGCGTCGAAGGCGGCCTTCTGCACCTTGGCGTTGATGGTGGTGACGACGTCGCCGCCGCGCTTCTGCTCGCCCGTCAGCATGTCCAGGGTGTTGCGGAAGAACAGCCGGTCGTCGGTGCCGGAGAGGATGCCGTCCTCCAGGTTCTCCAGCTGGCTGGAGCCGTAGGCCTGGGAGGAGTAGCCGGTCACCGGGGCGTACATCGGGCCGTCGACCCAGGAGCGCTTGTACTTGTAGCGCAGGCCGTTGACGAAGTCGGACTTCGTGACCGGCTGGCCGCTGACGATGATGTTGCCGCGCGGGTGGGCGTACCGGTCGTACAGCTGGCGCTTGTTGTTCTTGTTGGTGGCCCAGGAATCGGCCTGGACGCCCTGCACCCAGTTGGTGCGCACCATCAGGGCCAGGATCAGGACGAGGCAGAAGATCGAGACCCGGCGGATCGGCTTGTTCATCGGGCTGGTCCCTCCTGGCCCTCGGTGGGCGGGGCCGGTTCGGCCCCCGGTCGGCGGGCGCTGTCGCTGATCTTCAGCAGGATCGCGACCAGCGCCCAGTTGGCGACCACGGACGAACCGCCCTGCGCGAGGAACGGCATGGTCATACCGGTGAGCGGGATCAGCCCGGTGACACCGCCGGCCACGACGAACACCTGGATCGCCATCGCCGAGGAGAGGCCGACGGCGAACAGCTTGCCGAACGGGTCGCGGGCGGCGAGCGCGGTGCGCAGGCCGCGCTGCACCAGCAGGGCGTACAGCAGGAAGATCGCCATCAGGCCGGTCAGCCCGAGCTCCTCGCCGAACGAGCCCAGGATGAAGTCGCTCTTGGCGGCGAAGGCGATCAGCCAGGAGCGGCCCTGGCCCAGGCCGGAGCCGGTGACCCCGCCGGAGCCGAGCGCCATCAGCGACTGGCCGATCTGCTCGGTGGCGCCCTTCGGCGGGTTGGCGCCGAAGGCGGCCATCGGGTCGAGCCAGGCGTCGATGCGGACCTTCACGTGGCTCGCGGTCGACGCGACCGCGACCGCGCCGCCGACCGACATCAGCAGGCCGAACAGGATCCAGCTGGTCCGCTCGGTGGCCACGTAGAGCATCACCACGAACAGGCCGAAGAACAGGAAGGACGTGCCCAGGTCGTTCTCGAAGATCAGGATCAGCAGGCTGAGCAGCCAGATCACGATGATCGGGCCGAGGTCGCGGCCGCGCGGCAGGTACAGGCCCATGAACCGGCGGCTGGCCAGCGCCAGGGCGTCCCGCTTGACCATCAGGTAGCCGGCGAAGAACACGGTCAGGACGATCTTGGCGAACTCGCCCGGCTGGATGGAGAAGCTGCCCATCCGGATCCAGATCTTGGCGCCGAAGTCCTCCGCCCGGGACGGGAAGAAGGCCGGCGCCGCGAGCAGGACCAGGGCCACCACCATCGAGATGTAGGTGTAGCGCTGGAGCACCCGGTGGTCCTTCAGCAGCACCATCACCCCGATGAAGCCGGCGATCCCGAGGGCCGACCACATCAGCTGGTTCTCGGCCGCCGGGTAGTTGCCCCGGAGCAGCTTGCCCGCCTTGTCCAGCCGCCAGATCATCACCACCCCGAGGCCGTTGAGCAGGGTGGCGATCGGCAGCATCAGCGGGTCCGCGTACGGCGCGAAGCGGCGCACCAGCAGGTGCGCGACCAGTGCCAGGGCGCCCATGCCGAGCCCGTAGCCGAGCATGCCCGCGGGCAGCTTGGCGTCCATCGCGAGGCCGACGTTGGCGTACGCGAGGACCGGCAGCAGCACCGCGAAGACCAGCAGGGCCAGCTCGGTGTTGCGCCGGTTCGGCGCCTCCTGCGGGGAGATCGTGGTGTTGCCCCGCCGACGGGGGATCGTGCGTTCGGCCGCCGCCCGGCGTCGGCCGGACCGGGTGGTTTCCTGGCTCAGGTCGTAGCTGCTCACGTGGTGACCGCTCCCTGACGGCCGGCAAACCCGCTCGGGGCGGTCCTATGTCGGATCACGGACGTCACTGCTTCGGGCAGGAGTTGGCCCGGCTGAGTTCCTCTTCGGTCAGTGGGGGGGCCTGGTCGCCCTGCGCTCCGGTGGCCGGAGGGGTCGCGTTCGGCGCCGGGGCGGGTGCCGCCGGGGCGGTCGGCGAGGCCGGAGGCGCGGTGGTCGGCGTGGTGGCGGCCGGACCGCGGTTCTTCTCGGTCGGGGTGGGCGTGCTGGCCAGGTACGCGGCCTGCGTCGCCTGGGTGGCGGGCGGTACGGCCGGGGCGGTCGCCCTGGCGGCCTTCTGGCAGAGCTGGACCCAGCCGTCGAGCTCGTTGACCGTCGACTGGGCGTCCTTCATGCTGCCGACCGAGATGGTCTTCTTCACGTGGACCTGCTGGTCCTCGGGCAGCCACTTCAGCTGGATCCTGCTGTACGAGGAGTGCACCGAGGACAGGCTCACCCCGGCCAGGTTCTGGTTGATGCCCTGGTAGATCGCGACGTGGTCGTCCTGGGTGCCGACGTAGTACTGGTCCTGGGTCCACTGGTAGCCGAAGTAGCCGGCGCCGCCGAGCAGGCCCAGCGTGACCAGGGCGGCCAGCGAGACCGTCAGGCCCTTGCGCTTGCGCCTCGAGGGCCGCTCCTCGTCGAAGTCCTCGGTGCCGTACACCGAGGGCTCGCCGGAGCCGGGGCCGTACTCGCCCTCGTAGCCCTCGGCGGGACCGAAACCGTTCTGCGCGGGGCCGAAGCCCTCCGCGTAGCCCTCGGCCGGGCCGAAGGCGCCCTGCGGGCCGCGGCCGAGGCCGGCGGCGCGGCCGGCCGGGGTGTCCGCGATCGAGCGGTCGGCGGCGGCCGAGGACGGCGGGGCGTCGGCGACCGCGCCGACCACCACCGGGACGTCGTTGAACTGGCCGCTCATGGTGTCCGTGGCGCCGACGTCGATGACGTCCGCCACGATGCAGGTGATGTTGTCCGGACCGCCGCCGCGCAGCGCGAGCTGGATCAGCTCCTGCACGGTCTGCTCGGGCGCGTAGTAGCTGCCGAGGGTGTCCTGGAGGGTCTGGTGGCTGACCGGGCCGGAGAGGCCGTCGGAGCAGATCAGGTAGCGGTCGCCGGCCCGGACCTCGCGGATCGACAGGTCGGGCTCGACCTGGCCGCGGCCGTCCAGCGCCCGCATCAGCAGCGAGCGCTGCGGGTGGGTCTCGGCCTCCTCGGGCGTGATCCGGCCCTCGTCGACCAGGCGCTGCACCCAGGTGTGGTCCTGGGTGATCTGCACCAGGGAACCGTCGCGCAGCAGGTAGGCGCGGGAGTCGCCGACGTGCACCATGCCCATCCGCTGGCCCGTCCACAGCATGGCGGTGAGCGTGCAGCCCATGCCCTCCAGCTGCGGGTCCTCCTCGACCATCTGCCGGAGCCGGTCGTTGGCGCCCTGGACGGCGTCGCCCAGCAGGGTCAGCAGGTCGGGGCCCGGCACGTCCTCGTCCAGCCGGACGATCGAGCCGAGCACCTCGGAGGAAGCGACCTCGCCGGCCGCGGCGCCGCCCATGCCGTCGGCCACGGCCAGCAGCCGCGGCCCGGCGTAGCCGGAGTCCTCGTTCCCCTCCCGGATCAGTCCCTTGTGGGAGCCGGCGGCGAAGCGCAGCACCAGGGTCATGCGACCTGTGCCCCCCTCTGGGTCATGGACGGGATGCTGTCCCTCATGCGCTACTACTTCCGCAGTTCGATGACGGTCCTGCCGATACGGATCGGCATGCCCGGCTGGAGCGGAGTGGGCGCGGTCAGGCGCTGCCGGTCCAGATAGGTGCCGTTGGTGGAGCCTAGATCCTCGACCGTCCACTGCCCAGTCTGATCCGGATAGATCCTGGCATGCCGGGAGGACGCGTAGTCGTCGTCCAGCACGATGGTGGAGTCGTGCGCGCGGCCGAGCGTGATGGTCTGGCCCTGGAGCGCCACCGTGGTGCCGGCCAGCGAGCCCTGCACCACGACGAGCTGGGTCGGACCGCCGCGGCGGCGCCCGCCGCCGCCCTGGGTCTGGGCCGCCGCGGGGCCGGCCTGGGTCGGCG
>NZ_LFVW01000526.1:0-6006 GCF_001182915.1 Kitasatospora sp. MY 5-36 | reverse complement strand
CCGTGCGCGCGGACGGCCTGCGACAGCGCGGGCAGCGGGGCCGCGTCGCCGTCCACCGAGAACACCGAGTCGGTGACCACCAGCGCCCGCCGCTGCGCCCGCCCGGCGAGCACCTCGGCCACGGCCGCCGGGTCGCTGTGCGGGGCCCGGTGGACGTCGGCGCGGGAGAGCCGGCAGCCGTCGATGAGGGAGGCGTGGTTGTAGGCGTCGGAGACGATCAGGGTGTCCGGGTCGGTGAGCGCGGTCAGCGCCGCGAGGTTGGCCGTGTACCCGGAGGAGAACACCAGCGCGGCCTCCACCCCGCAGAACTCGGCCAGCTCCTCCTCCAGTTCGCTGTGCAGCGCCGTCGTCCCGGTCACCAGCCGCGACCCCGTCGAGCCCCCGCCCCACCGCAGCGCCGCGTCCGCCGCCGCCCGGGCGACCACCGGATGCCTGGTCAGCCCCAGGTAGTCGTTCCCCGCGAGGTCCAGCACCGCGTCGTCCGCCCCCCGACTGCGCAACGTCCGCGTCAGCCCGGCCTCCGCCCGCATCGCGGCCGTCTCGTCAAGCCAGTCGAAGACGTGCGCGGGGGCGGGAGCGGCGAGGACGGAGGGGCGCGGCTCGGCCGCGAGCGGATGGTTCATGCCCGGCACTCTGGCATGCCGCCGCGCGTCGGGCAATGTGCGGATCGGCACATATCGACGGGCTGATCCTGTCGCGATTTCCTCGGGTGATGTCGCCGGTCATCCGCTCCGGCGGCTGTTCGGGAGTGCTCCCGAACAGCCGCCGGAAGAGGCGGTCAGAGCGGCAGGCTCTGCCAGGGGTCGAAGGTGGTGGGGGTGGTGGCCGTGCGGAGGTACACCCGGCCGTCGGTGCCAATGGCGAAGAGGTGGAGGACGCCGGTGCCGTCGGTGAGGGCGGCCGGGTGGTCGAGGACGGTGCCGCCGAGGTCCTGCCAGGGGCCGTAGCCGCTGTCGGGGGCGGTCTGGGCGGTGGTGCTGACGCCGCCGGCGGCGTTGCGTTCGAACAGGACGACGCGGCCGGCGAGGGTGGCCGCGGCCGGTTCGCCGACGCCGCCGTGGCCGCCGAGGGGGGCCGGGGTCCGGCTCCACGGTCCGCCGGGCCGGGTCTGGTAGCTGACCAGCACCGCGCCGGTGCCGACCTCGCGGTAGGCGAGTTCGATGCGGCCGTCCTGGTCGAGGGCGGCCTTGGGCGGGCTGGCCGGGCGGGCGTCCGGGATCGGGTCGGGGCCGGTGAGGGCGCCGTTCGGGGTGCTCTGGTGCCAGCCGAGGACGGCGGTGCGGGTGGCGGCGAACACCTCGATCGCCCCGGCGCCGTTGCGGATCGCGGTGACCGGGTCCTGGAGGTCGGTGCCGCCGAAGTCCGTCCAGGTGCCCGTCCAGACCCCGCCCGGGGTGGTCTGCCGGATGCCGCTGAGGCCGCCGCCGCCGTTCTTGACGAAGAGTTCCAGCCGCCCGTCCAGGGAGTTGGCGACGGCGGGTACGCCGACCTGGTCCTCGTTGCCGAGCCCGGTGTTGGGGTTGCCGTGGTCGGCCCAGCTGTCCCACCAGCGGCCGTTGGGCACGGCCTGCGGCAGGGAGAGGAGGTGGTGGTCGGTGAGGCTGCGGGCGAAGACCTCCAGTCGGCCGTCGGCGTTGGTGCCGACGGCGATGCCGGGGGCGATCCGCCCGCCGGGGTCGGCCATCCGGAGCGGGCCGCCCCAGCTGCCGTCGGCCTGGCGCCAGTAGGTGTGGAGGGCGCCGGCCCGGACGACGAAGACCTGCGGGCGGCCGTCCTGGTTGAGCCCGGCCCAGGAGGTGCCGCGCGACCAGCGGTAGTACATCCGGGAGAACCAGAGGGCGGAGTAGTTCCCGTCGGAGTGGTCGTGGCCGGCGTACTCGGAGAAGTGGACGCCCTTGGCGCCGGCTGTCGCCGGGTCGAGGTTCACCGGGGCGTCGCCGATGTTGTAGTCCCGGTAGTTCACCTGGATCAGGTTGCCGCCGTAGAGGCCGGCGGCCTGGCCGGCGAACTTCGCGGCGGCGACGTGGTCGGAGTGGTCGCCGGAGTAGCGGCGGTCCGGGAGTTCGTCCTGGGCCCGGAGCACGGTCGGCCGGTAGGTCGCCATCAGCTGCCGCAGTACTTCGACGACGTCCGCGGCCGTGTAGGTCGACGGCCCGGACAGCGGGCTGTCCTTCGGGACGACGGTGGTGTCGGTGCCGCCGTTCAGCACGCCGCCGAGCCGGGCGTCGTGCAGGTTGAGGAAGACCAGGTGCACCGGCCGGCCCTTGAGGACGTACCGCTCGACCTGCTTGCCGGCGACCGTCCAGGCCTCGGCCGTCCAGTGGCCGACCTCGTCGGTGGCCGGGTCGGTGTCGCCGACCCCGGTCATCCGGGAGTAGGCGTTGACGGCGCCCATCTGCCGGTTCCAGGTGCGCAGCGGTTCGCCGGCGGTGTCCCAGCAGACGGTGGAGCACGGGTCGCCGGTCGCGTTCCCCGCGGTGACGAAGACGGTGACGGACGGCGTGCCGTCGGCGAGGGCGTTGGAGAGGTCCGGGTTCATGAAGAGGATGTCGTCGTCCTCGTGCGCGACGATCTGCATGAACAGCGGTCCGGAGCCGGTGGCCGCGGCTCCGGGTACGGGTACGGCTGCGGCTCCGGGTTCGGCCGCGGCCGCGCGGGTCGCCGTCGCCTTGGTCAGGACGGGTGCGGCGAGGGCGGTGAGCGCGACGGAGGCGAGGAGTTGTCGTCGTCCGATTGCCATGGGATCCCCCAATTCGAGATCGGGACGTGAGCATGCCAGAAGGAGGTTAACCCATCCCCGGGTCCACAATGTCGTGCTCCGCATTCCGTGAACGTGTCGTACTGGAAAGACAGTTGACGCACGCTCAAACGTCTTCGCCCACGTCCTTCCCGGTATCCTCGTTTCCGGACGAACCCGTTCCTCCGTCGGGCCGCGCACCCCGGCCGACCACGGCCTTTCCCCCGTTCCCGCCGGTTTCCCTCCGCTTTCCCGCCGGTCCGCCGCACGGTTTCCCACCGGCTTCCCACCGGTTTCCCCCTGGTCCACCGCGCGCTTTACCGCCGGTCCGCCGCGACGCCCCGGAGCGGGACGGACGCCCCGCCGCCGTCCCGCACCGCCTGATCGACGTCCGCGGAACCCCCTCCGGCCCTCCCCTCGCGGCACCGGGCTTTGCCCGGGGTGGCGGCGAGCAGGCAAGATAGCCGGGTGACCCTCCTTGATCTGATGCCGAAGCCCGCCACCCCCGACGCGCTGTACGAGACGTTCGCAGCCTGGTCGGAGGAGCGCGGGATCACGCTGTACCCGGCACAGGAGGAGGCGCTGATCGAGCTGGTGTCGGGGAACAACGTGATCCTCGCGACGCCGACCGGGTCGGGCAAGAGCCTGGTGGCGGCGGGGGCGCACTTCGCCGCGCTGGCGGAGGGGAAGCGGACCTTCTACACCGCGCCGATCAAGGCGCTGGTCTCGGAGAAGTTCTTCGACCTGGTGAAGATGTTCGGCACCGAACAGGTCGGCATGATGACCGGCGACGCGAGCGTGAACCCGACCGCGCCGATCATCTGCTGCACCGCCGAGGTGCTCGCCCAGATCGCGCTGCGCGACGGCACCCGGGCGGACATCGGCCAGGTGGTCATGGACGAGTTCCACTTCTACGCGGAGCCGGACCGCGGCTGGGCCTGGCAGATCCCGCTGCTGGAGCTGCCGCAGGCGCAGTTCCTGCTGATGTCCGCGACGCTCGGCGACGTCCGCCGCTTCGAGGAGGACCTGACCCGCCGCACCGGCCGGCCGACCACGGTGGTGCGCAACGCGACCCGCCCGGTGCCGCTGTTCTACGAGTACCGCCGCACCTCGATGCACGAGACCCTGGAGGAGCTGCTGCAGACCGGCCAGGCGCCGGTCTACGTCGTGCACTTCACCCAGAAGGAGGCGGTGGACCGGGCCCAGTCGCTGATGAGCATCAACATGTGCTCGAAGGCGGAGAAGGAGGCCATCGCCGACCTGATCGGCGGTTTCCGCTTCACCACCAAGTTCGGCCGCAACCTGTCCCGTTACGTGCGCCACGGCATCGGCGTGCACCACGCGGGCATGCTGCCGAAGTACCGCCGGCTGGTCGAACGCCTCGCCCAGGCGGGCCTGTTGAAGGTCATCTGCGGCACCGACACGCTCGGCGTCGGCGTCAATGTGCCGATCCGCACGGTGCTGTTCACCGCCCTGTCCAAGTACGACGGGCAGCGCGTGCGCATCCTGCGCGCCCGCGAGTTCCACCAGATCGCCGGCCGGGCCGGCCGGGCCGGCTTCGACACCGTCGGCCAGGTGGTGGCCCAGGCGCCGGAGCACGTGATCGAGAACGACAAGGCGATCGCCAAGGCCGGGGACGACCCGAAGAAGAAGCGCAAGGTCGTCCGGAAGAAGGCCCCGGAGGGCTTCGTCGGCTGGACCGAGGAGACCTTCGACAAGCTGATCGGCGCCGACCCGGAGCCGCTGGTCTCCCGGTTCAAGGTGAGCCACGCGATGCTGCTGTCGGTGATCGGCCGCCCGGGCAACGCCTTCGAGGCGATGCGCAAGCTGCTGACCGACAACCACGAGGACCGGGCCGCGCAGCGCCGGCACATCCGCACCGCGATCGCCATCTACCGCTCGCTGCTGGAGGGCGGCGTGGTGGAGCGGCTGCCGGAGCCGGACGCCGAGGGCCGGATCGTCCGCCTCACCCTGGACCTCCAGGAGAACTTCGCGCTCAACCAGCCGCTGTCCACCTTCGCGCTGGCCTCCTTCGAACTGCTCGACCCGACCTCGCCCTCGTACGCGATGGACGTCGTCTCCATCGTCGAGGCGACCCTGGACGACCCGCGCCAGATCCTCGCCGCGCAGCAGAACAAGGCGCGCGGCGAGGCCGTCGGCGAGATGAAGCGCGACGGCATCGAGTACGAGGAGCGGATGGAGCGGCTCCAGGAGATCACCTACCCGAAGCCGCTGGAGGAGCTCCTCACCCACGCCTACGAGGTGTACCGCCGGGCGCACCCGTGGATCGGCGACCACCAGCTCCAGCCGAAGTCGGTGGTCCGCGACCTGTACGAGCGGGCGATGACCTTCTCGGACTACGTCGGCTTCTACGAGCTGGCCCGCACCGAGGGCATCGTGCTGCGCTACCTGGCCGGCGCGTACAAGGCGCTGGAGCAGACCGTCCCCGAGGACGTGAAGACCGACGACCTCAAGGACGTCATCGCCTGGCTCGGCGAGCTGGTCCGCCAGGTCGACTCCAGCCTGCTGGACGAGTGGGAGCAGCTGGCCAACCCGACCGAGCCGCAGGCCGCCGAGGTGCGGCTGGACGACAAGCCGGCGCCGGTCACCGCCAACGCCCGCGCCTTCCGCGTCCTGGTGCGCAACGAGATGTTCCGCCGGGTCGAGCTGTGCGCGCTGGAGCACTACGAGGAGCTCGCCGACCTGGACGGCGAGTACGGCTGGGACGCGGACCGCTGGGCGGACGCCATGGACGGGTACTGGGAGGAGTACGACGACCTCGGCACCGGCCCGGACGCGCGCGGCCCGAAGATGCTGCTCATCGAGGAGGAGGACTCCTCCTGGCGGGTCCGGCAGATCTTCGACGACCCGGAGGGCGACCACGACTGGGGCATCAGCGCCGAGGTCGACCTGTACGGCTCGGACGAGGAGGGCCGCGCGGTGCTGCGGGTGACCTCGGTGGACCGGCTCGGCGGCTGAGCCGGCTGTACGTCGACGCCGGATGTACGTCGACGCCCCCGGAAGCTTCGGCTTCCGGGGGCGTCGTCACGTCAGAACGGGCCGCTGTCGCAGCCGGGGAGCGCCGTCACATCCAGGCGAACGGCGACCCCGCCGCGTAGGAGAGCGCCCGGGTGGCCTCGTCCAGGGTCTGCTCGGTGCTGGGCGCCGCGCCGGTGGCCGGCTGGCCGGGCGTGGTCGGCGCCCCGGTGCCGCTCGGGGCGGAGCCCGCCGGGCGGCCGTCGCCGGGCCGCGAGCTGGTGACGGTCACG
>NZ_LFVW01000525.1:0-1995 GCF_001182915.1 Kitasatospora sp. MY 5-36 | reverse complement strand
CGCCGCCCTGCTTGGCGCCCGGGGCCTGGACGGGGCCGGTGGTGGTGTCGGCGAGCATGAAGGCGACCGCCCCGGGCTTGGTCCGCAGGGCGTCGGCGGCCCTGGCGGCGGAGGGCTGGTCGGGGAAGCGCAGCAGGGTGACGCTGCTGAGCACCGGGTGGTCCTGGCCGCTGAAGCTGACGGTCAGGTAGCCCTGGCAGCCGGTGTCCTTCAGCGGGTCCTGGCCGCGGTCCTGGAGCACCTCGACGCAGTTCTCGCCCTGCCGGACGCCGTTGCGCCGCGCCTTGAAGGCGCCGACCTCGACCGGCCGCTGGGCGGGGAAGAGGTTGTCGACGTTGAGGGCCTCGGGGTCGGTGCGCGGCGGCGGGGCGCCCACCACGCGCGGTGTCGCGGACGAGTCCTTGGTGGACGGGCCGAGCCCGGGTATGTAGTCGCCGGGCATCGGGCGGGTGATGAGCCATCCGCCGGCCGCGACCACTCCGACGACGACGATCCAGCCAGCCGCTCGACGGCCCGTCAGCCGGCGGCCCCGCCTGAGGTCCGTCCCCCCGTCGGTATCGGCGCCCCCGCCGGTCCGCTGCCCTGCCCGGTCGTCCCGGCCTTCTCCCGGAGTCGGGGTGTGCTCCCCCTGCGTGGTCATGGCGCAGAGTCTAAGCACCCCCGGCGTGGCGTGGATCACGGGGTCGGGGGTTGTGGATCATCGTCCGCCGGAGCCCGCCACCGGCCCGCCGCCGGTCGGCCGCCGACCGTCCGGCACCCCGCTCGCCATCCCGATCGCTACCGGCCGGTAACCGGAGGTCCGGCCCCGCGTCAAGCTCGTGACCAGCGGCGGAGCCGTGACCTTCGACACTGTGGCAATCGGCACATCCTCACACCGATCTTCTGGCGGGTTTGCTCTGGCGCCGCTCGATCGCCACCAGGCAGGATCGCCCCATGGATCTGCTCGATACCCTCACCGCCAAGGGCCTGCGCGGCGAAGTCCCGACCCGCGAGGAGGCCCTGGCCGTCCTCGCCACCACCGACGACGAGCTGCTCGACGTGGTCGCCGCCGCCGGCAAGGTGCGCCGCCGCTGGTTCGGCCGCCGGGTCAAGCTCAACTACCTGGTGAACCTGAAGAGCGGGCTCTGCCCGGAGGACTGCTCGTACTGCTCGCAGCGGCTCGGGTCCAAGGCCGAGATCCTCAAGTACACCTGGCTCAAGCCGGACCAGGCCGCCGACGCCGCCCGCGCCGGGGTGGCCGGCGGCGCCAAGCGGGTCTGCCTGGTCGCCAGCGGCCGCGGCCCGACGGACCGCGACATCGACCGGGTCACCGACACCATGGCCGCCATCAAGGACGCCGACCCAGAGGTCGAGATCTGCGTCTGCCTCGGCCTGCTCTCCGACAACCAGGCGGAGCGGCTCAAGGCGGCCGGCGCCGACGCCTACAACCACAACCTCAACACCTCCGAGGGCACCTACGGGACCATCACCAAGACCCACACCTACGCGGACCGGGTCGACACGGTGCAGAAGGCGCACGGCGCCGGGCTGTCCGCCTGCTCCGGCCTGATCGCCGGCATGGGCGAGAGCGACGAGGACCTGGTCGACGTCGTCTTCGCGCTGCGCGAGCTGGGCTCGGACTCCGTCCCCGTCAACTTCCTGATCCCGTTCGAGGGCACCCCGCTCGCCAAGGAGTGGAACCTCACCCCGCAGCGCTGCCTGCGCATCCTGGCGATGGTCCGCTTCGTCAACCCCGACACCGAGGTACGGATCGCGGGCGGCCGCGAGGTGCACCTGCGCTCGATGCAGCCGCTCGGCCTGCACATCGCCAACTCCATCTTCCTCGGCGACTACCTGACCAGCGAGGGCCAGGCCGGGCAGACCGACCTCGACATGATCAAGGACGCCGGCTTCGAGGTCGAGGGCGCCGGCGAGGCCACCCTGCCGCGCCACCGCGCGGACGTCGCCGAGGCCGCCCAGGCCGGCCACGCCTCCGGCGGCTGCGGCAGCGCGGCC
>NZ_LFVW01000524.1:0-8139 GCF_001182915.1 Kitasatospora sp. MY 5-36 | reverse complement strand
CGGCCGTGCAGCGCGGCGGCGAAGCGCCAGTCCTTGGCGCCCATCGCCGCGGCGGCCACCGCCGCCTGGTCGGTGAGGCCGGAGCGCGCCTGGTGGCGGTCCACCTCCTGGAGCGCCAGCACGTCGGCGTCCAGTGCGGCCACCGCCTCGGCCAACGGCCCGCCGGGGTCGGACGGGTAGGGCCGCGGCGCGCCGTCCGGGGCGAGCGGCTGTCCGTGCAACAGATTGAAGGTGGCGATGCGCAACTGGCTCACACCGCACGACGGTACCCGGTCCCCGGGGGAGGGGGGCCCGGCTTGAGGCGGTAGGACATACCGGGTATACATACTCGGTATGTCCATCCGTCACGGTCTGCTCGCCCTGCTCGACCAGGGCCCGCGCTACGGCTACCAGCTGCGCACCGAGTTCGAGGCGCGCACCGGCGCCACCTGGCCGCTCAACGTCGGGCAGGTCTACACCACGCTGTCGCGACTGGAGCGCGACGGGCTGGTCGAGCCCGCGGGGGAGGACGGCGAGGGCCACCAGTTCTACGCCGCCACCGACGCCGGCCGGGAGGAGCTGCGGTCCTGGTTCGACACCCCGGTGCCCCGGACCAACCCCCCGCGCGACGAACTGGCGATCAAGCTCGCCATGGCGGTCACCGTCCCCGGAGTGGACGTCTCCGCCGTCGTCCAGGGCCAGCGCCGGCACAGCATCAAGGCGCTCCAGGACTACACCCGGCTCAAGGGCCGCGCCCTCGCCGGCGAGAAGCGCCCCGGCGTGGTGCCCTCCGCCAGCAACGACCTCGCCTGGCTGCTCGTCCTCGACCAGCTGATCTTCCAGACCGAAGCGGAGATCCGCTGGCTCGACCACTGCGAGACCCGGCTCGCCCAGCAGGCCGAGCTCCTGCAGGCCCGCACCGCCGAGGCCGCCCGCGACGACGGCGCGCCCGCGAAACGCGGCCGCCGCCTGCGGGCCTGAGCCCACCGCCCGAGCGCATCGCTTGAGCCCACCGCTCGAGCCCACCGCCTGAGTCCGCGCGCGTGAGTCCGCGCGCCACCCGAACCACCAGGCTCGGCCCGACTCCGAGCCCACACCCAGCACAAGGGGGGAATTCGTGTCCCACACCCAAGAGGCCCGGCAGACGCCGGTGCTCCACCTGGAGAACGTCACCCGGGTCCACGGCCACGGCGCCGCCGAGGTCCAGGCCCTGCGCGGCGTCGACCTCAAGGTCCACCCCGGCGAGTTCGTCGCCGTCATGGGCCCCTCCGGGTCCGGCAAGTCGACCCTGCTCACCCTGGCCGGCGGCCTGGACACCCCGAGCGGCGGCCAGGTCCTGGTCGAGGGCGTCGCCCTCGGCGGCCTCAACCGCAAGAAGCTCGCCCAGGTCCGCCGCCGCTCCGTCGGCTACGTCTTCCAGGACTACAACCTGATCCCGGCGCTCACCGCCGCCGAGAACATCTCGCTGCCGCGCGAACTCGACGGGCTGTCCACCCGCGCCGCCCGCCGCGAGGCCCTCGTCGCCCTGGAGGAACTCGGCATCCCCGAGCTCGCCGACCGCTTCCCCGACGACATGTCCGGCGGCCAGCAGCAGCGCGTCGCCATCGCCCGCGCCCTGATCGGCGACCGCCGCCTCGTCCTCGCCGACGAGCCCACCGGCGCCCTCGACTCCACCACCGGCGAAGCCGTGCTCGCCGTCCTGCGCGCCCGCTGCGACGCCGGCGCCGCCGCCATGATGGTCACCCACGAGGCCCGGCACGCCGCCTGGGCCGACCGGGTCGTCTTCCTGCGCGACGGCCGGATGGTCGACGAGTCCGTCAGCCAGGACGCCGCCAGCCTGCTCGTCACCGCCGCCGGCAACGCCCTGAAGGTGGACGAGTGAAGCTCAGCGCCTGGCGGGTCGCCCTGCGCATAGCCCGCCGCGACGCCCTGCGCGCCAAGGGCCGCAGCGCCCTCGTCATCGCGATGGTCGCCCTGCCCGTCCTCGGCGTCACCGGCGCCGACGTCGTCTTCCGCAGCGCCGAGCTCACGCCCACCGAACAGGTGGCGCGGCTCATCGGCCAGGCCGCCGGCGAGCTGAGCGTGGTCGAGGCAGGCTCCACCGTCAAGCAGGCGCCGGACCCCGACAAGGGCTTCACCGTCAAGGACCCCAAGGACGACGCCAAGGAGGGCGAAGCCCCCGCGTACACCCCCGTCCAGCGGCGCTCCCTGGACACCGCCCCCGCCGAGCTGGCCCGCCAGCTGCTCCCGGCCGGCGCCGTCCTGGTGCCGGAGCTCTCGGGCCCGTACACCGCCGCGAGCAGCGCCCAGGGCCTGCTCAGCACCCGGGTCGGCGAGGCCGACCTGACCGACCCGGTCTGGCGGGGCCGGGTGAACCTGGTCCAGGGCCGCGCCCCGGCCGCCGACACCGAGGCCGCCGTCACCACGGACTTCCTCAAGCGCTCCGGCCTCAAGGTCGGCGACAAGACCGCCGTCCGCGGCCTGGAGTCCGCCCCCTTCACCATCAGCGGCGCCTACGAGTACCCCGGTGAGCTGCGGGCCACCGAACTGACCGCCCGCCCCGGCACCCTGCTGGAGCGGCTCGCCAAGGCCACCAAGGCGGACAACCCCCGCGAGGCCGGCACCGAGACCTCCCGCTGGCTGGTCAAGCTCCCGGCCGGGGCCGCGCTCGACTGGAACAAGGTCAAGGAGGTCAACGAGTACGGCTTCATCCTGGCCTCCCGCGCCGTCCTGCTCGACCCGCCGGCCCGCGCCGAGGTCCCCTACTACACCGAGCAGAAGTCGAGCGGCGGCGAGGAGACCTCCTACCTCAACCGGACCGACGTCGTCATCCTCGCCACCGTCGTCGGCATGGCCCTGCTGGAGATCGTCCTCCTCGCGGGCCCTGCCTTCGCCGTCGGCGCACGGCGCTCGCGGCGGCAGCTCGGGCTGCTGGCCGCGGCCGGCGGTGAACGCGCCAACGTCCGCTCGGTCGTGCTCGGCGGCGGCATCGTCCTCGGCGTCACCGGTGCCCTGGTCGGCCTCGGCCTGGGCGTCGGCCTGGTCGCCCTGCTGCGCACCAGCGCCGAGGACTACTCCGGCAAGCGCTTCGGCCACTTCAACCTGCAGCCGCTCGACCTGCTCGGCATCCTCCTGGTCGGTCTCGTCACCGGCCTGCTGGCCGCCGTCGTGCCCGCCGTCCAGGCCTCCCGTCAGGACGTCGTCGCCGCGCTGACCGGCCGCGACACGCTCAAGCCGCCGAGCCGCAAGCTCGCCGTCCTCGGTCTGCTGATGCTCGGCGGCGGCGCCGCCCTCGCCCTGTTCGGCGCGACCAGCGGCATCGGCAACCGCAGCGTCGCCGTCCTCGGCGGCTCGGTCGTCGCGGAGCTCGGCATGGTCGTCCTGACGCCCTACCTGGTCGGGCTCTTCGGCCGGCTCGGCCGCTGGCTCTCGCTCGGCCCCCGGCTCGCCCTGCGCGACTCGGTGCGCCACCGCGGCCGCACCGCGCCCGCCGTGGCCGCCGTGATGGCCGCCGTCGCCGGCTCCGTCGCGGTCAGCGTCTACATGGCCAGCTACGAGGAGCAGAACCGGCGCGACTACGTCGCCTCCGGGCCCTCCAAGGCCGTCATGCTCGGCAGCGGTTGGATGACCGACGCCGACAGCAAGCTGCTGCCGCAGGCGCGCGAGGCCGTCGAACGCAGCATCCCCGACCTCGGCCAGCGCGCCGACGTCCAGCGCGTCGAGCCCAAGGGCAACTGCCCCGACGGCAGCTTCTGCGGCTACATCAGGGTCGAGGTGCCCAAGGCGGACCGCTGCCCCGCCCTCGACCCGACCAACGAGCTCGACCCCGCGGAGCACTACCGGATCATGGGGACGGACCCGCGCTGCAAGTCGGACAACCGCCGCAGCACCCCGTACACCGCGCTGGTCGCCGGCGACGCCACCCTGCTGCGCAACCTCTACGGCGTCACCGACCAGGGGGCCGGCCAGGCCCTCGCGGCCGGCAAGGCCGTGGTCTTCGACTCCCGGTACCTCAAGGACGGCAAGCTCGCCCTCCAGTACACCCTGCCGGTCCACCCCGATTCGAGCGGCAACTCCCGGGAGAAGCCGGTCACCACCGAGATCGCCGTGGACGCCGTCCTCGTCGACTCCTCGGAGCCCGCCCCGGGCCAGGCCGTGGTCAGCCCGGCCACCGCGGCCCGGCTCGGCTTCGCCACCGCTCCGGCCGGCTCGGTCTGGCTGCCCGCCGCGATGCCCTCCGACGGCGCCCAGCAGAAGGCCGACGGCGCGATCGCCAAGCTCACCGACCACACGATGCTCAAGATCGAACGCGGCTACGAGTCCCGGGCCGGACTGATCCAGCTCGGCCTGAACGTCTTCGCCGCGATCGTCGCCCTCGGCGCGGCCGGCATCGCCACCGGACTGGCCGCCGCCGACTCCCAGCGCGACCTGACCACCCTCGCGGCGGTCGGCGCCGAACCCCGCATCCGGCGCTCGCTGTCCGGCTTCCAGTGCGGGGTGATCGCCGCCATGGGCGCCCTGCTCGGCGCGGTCTGCGGCGTGGTGCCGGGGGTGGCGCTGCGCAAGGTCGAGGCCGCGACGGGCGGCTACCCCGGGATGAGCGCCGCCGAGCTGGCCAACAAGGCGATCGTGGTCTTCCCGTGGCCCACCATCGCCGCCACCGTGGTGCTGCTGCCGCTGCTCGCGGCCGGCCTGGCGGCCGTGATGACCCGCTCGCGGATCACCCTGCTGCGCCGCTCGGGCTGAGCCCGGCGCACCCGTCCGTCACCCCCGTCGCGCACCCCTGCCGCGGCGGGGGTGACGCATGTTACAGAGCCGGGAACGCCCGGCAGCCGGACGGCCGGGGCGGGCACCCGCACGGGCGAACTACAGTCGTCGGTATGACGAGAACCCCGGACAGCGTCGTCCGCTCCTACATCGACCAGCACCAGGCCGCGTTCCTCGCCGACCTCTCCGAGTGGCTGGCCATCCCCTCCGTCTCCGCCGACCCGGCCCGGGCCGGCGAGGTGCGGCGCTCGGCCGAGTGGCTGGCCGCCAAGCTGGGGGAGACCGGCTTCCCGGTCGCCGAGGTGTGGGAGACCGACGGACTGCCGGCGGTGTTCGCCGAGTGGCCTTCCGGGGACCCGTCCGCGCCGACCGTCCTGGTCTACGGGCACCACGACGTGCAGCCCGCGGCCCGGGAGGACGGCTGGGACACCGAGCCGTTCACCCCGACCGTGGTCGACGGCCGGCTGTACGCGCGCGGCGCCGCCGACGACAAGGGCCAGGTGTTCTTCCACACCCTGGGGGTGCGCGCCCACCTGGCCGCCACCGGCCGCACCGCGCCGGCCGTCAACCTCAAGCTGCTGATCGAGGGCGAGGAGGAGTCCGGCTCGCCGAACTTCGCCGACCTGGTCCGGCGCGAGGCCGGGCGGCTGGCCGCCGACGTGGTCGTCATCTCGGACACCGGCATGTGGTCCGCGACCACGCCGACCGTCTGCACCGGCATGCGCGGCCTGGCCGACGCCCAGATCGACCTGTACGGGCCGGACACCGACATCCACTCCGGCTCCTTCGGCGGGGCCGTCCCCAACCCGGCCCAGGTCGCGGCCGAGCTGGCCGCCGCCCTGCACGACGCCGACCGCAGGGTCGCGATCCCGGGCTTCTACGACGGCGTCGTCGAGCTGACCGAGACCGAGCGCGAGCTGTTCGCCGAGCTGCCCTTCGACGAGGAGCAGTGGCTGCGGGTCGCCAAGTCGTACGGCACCCGCGGCGAGGCCGGCTACTCGACCCTGGAGCGGATCTGGGCCCGCCCGACCGCCGAGGTCAACGGCATCTGGGGCGGCTACACCGGCCCCGGCGGCAAGACCATCGTCCCCGCCTCGGCGCACCTCAAGCTGTCCTTCCGGCTGGTCGCCGGGCAGGAGGTGGAGCAGGTCCGCGAGGCGGTGCGGGACTGGGTGGCCGGGCGGGTGCCCGAGGGCGTCCGGTACGAGCTGGTCTTCCCCGGCGCGACCCGGCCCTGCCTGACCCCGCTGGACCACCCGGCGCTCCAGTCCACCGTCCGGGCGATGGGGCGGGCCTTCGAGCAGAAGATCCTCTTCACCCGCGAGGGCGGCTCCGGCCCGGCCGCCGACCTCCAGGACGCGCTGGGCGCGCCGGTGCTGTTCCTCGGCATCTCGGTGCCCTCGGACGGCTGGCACTCGGTCAACGAGAAGGTCGAGCTGGACCTGCTGGCCAAGGGCGTGGAGACGGCCGCGTACCTCTGGGGCGACCTGGCCGAGAACTTCCGGCCGGGGGCATGACGCCCACCGCGCGCACCATGGCAGCCAGATCACTCATCCGGATGATTCACCACGTGGGGATGGAACAGACGTGAGCACCGTGCCTGAGACCGAGCGCCCGCTGCCCCTGGCCCTGGCCCGGTCCGGGGTGGACCGGGCGGCCGAGCACCGCCTCGACGAGCCCTGGCTGGCGGCCGCCTGGAGCCACCCGAACACCCGGGTCCTGCCGATCGCCGGCGGCGAGGCGTTCGTGGTCGACACCGCGCAGGGCACCGAACTCGTGCTGATGCCCTCCTTCGAGGCCCCGCAGACCGGCGACCGGTACTTCCTCGGCACCGACCAGGACGGCGTCTCGTACTTCGCGCTGGCCGGCGAGAGCCTGCCCGGGCGGCTGGACGGCGACGCCCGGCCGGCCGGGCTGCGCGAGGTCGGCGGGCTGCTGTCCGACCGGGACGCCGGGCTGCTGGTGCACGCCGTGGCGCTGGAGCACTGGCACCGGCTGCACAGCTTCTGCTCGCGCTGCGGGCACCCGACCGAGAAGGCCGGCGCCGGGCACGTGCGGCGCTGCACCTCCTGCGCGGCCGAGCACTACCCGCGCACCGACCCGGCGGTGATCATGGTGATCACCGACGAGCAGGACCGCTGCCTGCTCGGCCGCCAGGCGCTGTGGCCGGAGGGCCGCTGGTCGACGCTGGCCGGCTTCGTCGAGCCGGGGGAGTCGATCGAGCAGGCGGTGGCCCGCGAGGTGCACGAGGAGGCGGGCGTCAAGGTCGGCGAGGTGCGCTACGTGGCCAGCCAGCCCTGGCCGTTCCCGTCCAGCCTGATGCTCGGCTTCCTGGGCCGGGCGCTGCCCGGCGGCACCGAGATCACCGTGGACGGCGAGGAGCTGGCCGAGGCGCGCTGGTTCTCCCGCGAGGAGCTGCGCGCAGGGATGGAGGCGGGCGAGATCCTGCCGCCGTCCGGGATCTCGATCGCCCGGCACCTGGTCGAGCTCTGGTACGGGGAGCCGCTGCCCTCGGCGGCGCGCTGGTAATCCAGGACGAAAGGGGGGCGCGTGGTCAATTCCATGCGCCCCCCTTTTTCTCTCCAACCCCTTCCCGAATTCACCACGACCAGCTGTTCGTATCCGGACGGGCCAGTTCTGCTACCGGGAGGGGTCGGCGCGGGGGCGTATTCAACCCGCTCGGACGATATTGCCGGAAACGGCTGATACCGGCTCACCGCGCTCGCTACATTCACGAGGGTGACAATCCCCCGGGGCACCGCCCAATCCCCCAAATACCAGCGCCTCGCCGCCGACCTGCGCCGCCGGATCGCCGAGGGCGAGTTCACCGCCGACGCCGCCCTGCCGGTCGAGAGCGAACTGGAGCGCCAGTACGGCGTCGCCCGCAACACCGTCCGGCTCGCCGTCGACGTCCTGGTCAACGAGGGCCGCCTGGTCCGCCTCCAGGGCAAGGGCACGTACCTGCGCGAACACCCCGTCCTGGACCACCGCGCCTACGGCCCCGGCCTGACCCCCGCGCCGCGCGACTGCCTCGCCGCGCCCTCCGACGTCTACCTCGGCGAGGCCGCCGAAGCCGGGCGGGAACTCGGCACCGACTTCGAGATGATGATCGTCCGGGCCCGGGTGGACATCGCCGAACGGCTCGGGCTGCGCCCCGGCGAGGCCATCGTGGTCCGCCGCCAGCTGCGGCTGCTCGACCGCGAGCCGTACTCCATCGAGGAGAGCCACTACCGGGCCGGCCTCGCCGCCGGCACCCCGCTGATGGAGCCCGACCCCGTCGAGGGCGGCGACGAGGCGGTGCTCGCCACCCTCGGACGCACCGAGATCGGCGCGGTGGACCACCTGGTCGCGCGGATGCCGGGCCCCGAGGAGGCCCAGTGGTTCCAGGGCGGC
>NZ_LFVW01000523.1:0-8150 GCF_001182915.1 Kitasatospora sp. MY 5-36 | reverse complement strand
CGCGTCGCCGAGGGCGCGCCGCCGGGCCGGGGCGGAGAGCGCGAGGCTCTGCCGGGCCGCCTCGACCGCGCCGACCAGGGCGGTACGGGCGGCGGCGTCCGGCCGGCCGGGATCGCTCCGCAGCAGCCGGGCCGCGGCCTCCAGGGCGCGGGCGGTGGCGATCCGCTCGGGCCCGTACGGGCGCACCAGGGCCGGGGCCATGCAGACCAGCCCGGCCAGTGCGGCGCCGAGCGCGGTGAGCGCCAGGTGCGGCGGGACCTCGCCGAGCCGCTGCGGGACGAAGGCGCAGCTGGAGGAGGTGAAGGGGATGATCAGACTGCCGGGCGGGCCGACCCGGGCGGCGTCGCAGAACAGCTTGTGCAGGGCGGCGAGCACCGCCGCGACCGCGACCAGGACGGCGGCGTCGCGGGTCAGCGCGGCGGCGGTGAGGGCGGCACCGGTGCTGAGCACGGTCCCGAGCAACACGCCGACCAGCATCCGGGCCCGGGCCCGGTACGGCAGGCCGTGCCCGTACAGCGCGCCCAGGCCGCCGGCCGAGGTGTAGAGGGCGAGGTCGAGCCAGCCGAGGCCGAGCAGGGTGAGGTTGAGCGCGCCGAGGGTGACCACGGCGCTGAGCGCGGGCTTGTGCCAGCCGTCCCCGGCCGGACCGACCCGAAGTGCCTGGCGGAACTGGGCGGTGGTGACCATGCAAAAAGATTAACAGGTAATTTATCCGTGAAACATATGTCCGCGGTGCCGCGCACCGGACACCCGCACGGTGAGGGCGATTCCCTGTTCGAGTCAGACGGACAAGAGTTCGACCGACAGCCGCCGGAGGCCTCCCGTTCCCGGGCCCGACCAGTGGTCCGCCGGTACGAATGGCCCCGCACGGCACACCCCGACACACCCCCTCCTCATATGATCGGAGCGACATGCGCCATGCTTGGTGATGCAGAACACTGAACGGAACTTGCGCCGGACGGCCCACCCGCCGTACGGCCGAGAAGGAGGAAGCACGTGGACGACGTTCTGCGGCGCGCCGCACTCTTCGCGGCACTCGACGACGAACAGGCCGGCGAGCTGCGCGCTTCCATGACCGAGGTCACCCTCGCCCGTGGGGAGTCGCTGTTCCACGAGGGCGACCCGGGCGACCGGCTGTACGTCGTGGCGGAGGGCAAGGTCAAGCTGCACCGCGCCTCCCCGGACGGCCGCGAGAACATGCTCGCCGTGCTCGGCCCCAGCGAGATGATCGGCGAGCTGTCGCTGTTCGACCCGGGCCCGCGCACCGCGACCGCCAGCGCGCTGACCGAGGTCAAGCTGCTGGGCCTCGGCCACGGCGACCTCCAGCCCTGGCTGCACGCCCGCCCCGAGGTCTCCATCGCGCTGCTGCGGGCCATCGCCCGCCGCCTGCGCCGCACCAACGACGTGATGTCCGACCTGGTCTTCTCCGACGTGCCCGGCCGCGTCGCCAAGGCCCTGCTGGACCTCTCCCGCCGGTTCGGCGTGCAGTCCGAGGAGGGCATCCACGTCGCCCACGACCTCACCCAGGAGGAGCTGGCCCAGCTGGTCGGCGCCTCCCGTGAGACGGTCAACAAGGCGCTCGCCGACTTCGCCGGCCGCGGCTGGCTGAAGCTGGAGGCCCGCGCGGTGGTCCTGCTGGACGTCGAGCGGCTGTCGCGCCGCTCGCGCTGACACCCGCGAACCCGTGAACGCGGAAGGGCCCGTCCGGATCGGACGGGCCCTTCCGCGTTCACCGGGCCCTACGCGTCCACCGGGCCCTACGCGTCCACCGGGTCAGTCGGCGCCCTGGATCAGCCCGTGCTCCTCCAGGTAGTCCAGCTGGGCCCGCACCGACAGCTCGGCGGCCGGCCAGAGCGCCCGGTCCACGTCGGCGTAGACCCGGGCGACCACCTCGGAGGCGCTCCGGCAGCCCGCCTCGACCGCGGTCTCCACCTGGGCGAGCCGCGACGCCCGGTGGGCCAGGTAGTAGTCGACGGCGCCGAGCGCGTCCGCGAGCACCGGGCCGTGGCCCGGCAGCACGGTCCGCACGCCGTGCTGGGAGGCCATGGTGTGCAGGTGGCGCAGCGAGTCCAGGTAGTCGCCGAGCCGGCCGTCGGGGTGCGCGACCATCGTGGTGCCGCGGCCGAGCACGGTGTCGCCGGTGAGCACCGCGCCGTCGTCCGGCAGGTGGAAGGTCAGCGAGTCCGAGGTGTGCCCCGGGGTGGCCACCACCCGCAGGTCCAGGCCGCCGACGTCCAGGCGCTGACCGCCGACCAGGCCCTCCGAGCCCAGCCGGTGCGCCGGGTCCAGGGCCCGTACCTCGCTCCCGGTCAGCTCGGCGAAGCGGGCCGCGCCCTCGGAGTGGTCGGCGTGGCCGTGGGTGAGCAGGGTCAGCGCGATCCGCTTGCCCCGTTCCTCCGCGAGGTCGACCACCCGGCGCAGGTGCCCCTCGTGCAGCGGGCCCGGGTCGATCACCACCGCGAGGTCCGAGCCCGGCTCGGAGAGCAGCCAGGTGTTGGTGCCGTCCAGCGTCATCGGCGACGGGTTCGGTGCCAGCACGCACAGCGCCCGAGGGGTGGCCTCGCCGCCGACGGCGGCGGCGGGGTCGCCCGGCAGGAGTCCGCTCACCGACCGCCTCCGACGTGCCGGTGCAGGGCCCGCAACGGCAGCGCCCGGACGAGGGCGCGCTGCGCCACCTCGACGAACGGGACCTGGCTGTCGCAGGCGAGGTCACGGGGGTTCAGGCGGCGGGCGGGCAGCTCGGGTGCCGTCCGGCGAGCCACGTCGTCGTGGGTCATCGGGCGTCGGTCCTTTCTCTGCGTCGGTACGGCAAGGTCGGGTCGTGCGGGTGGTGCAGGTCGTGCCGGTCGTGCGGGTCGTGCGGAGCGCGTCGGCCGTACGGCTCGTACGACCGGCCCCCGTCGGTGGAACGCTCAGGACCCCTCGGGGAACTCCCCGTCGATGGTCAGTTCCTCGTAGCCGGGCCAGCGGACCGTCAGCCGGTCGCCACGGACCTCGGCCCGGCCCAGGACCGGCGCCAGCGGACGGTCGGCGGCCGCGGCCAGGGCCTCGGCGGCGGTCCGTACCGACGACAGCTCGCGCAGCACCGTCACGGTCGGCGGCAGCATGCCGAAGCGGCCCTCCCGGTGGCCCCGCACCGCCTCGGCCGGGGTCAGCCAGGCGACCCGGTCGGCCTCGCCGACCTCCAGGGCCGCGCGCTGGCCGGCCGGCAGCGCGGCGACGAAGAACCAGGTGTCGTAGCGCCGTTCCTCGAACTCCGGGGTGATCCAGCGGGCCCAGCCGCCCAGCAGGTCGCTGCGCAGCACCAGCCCGTGGTCGCGGAGGAACTCGGCGAAGGACAGCTCGTGGGCCTCCAGCGCGGCCCGCTCGGCGGACCAGTCGCGCGGCGCGGCGACGCTGTCGGCGTCCGGGCCGGCCAGCAGCACGCCGGCCTCCTCGAAGGTCTCGCGGACGGCCGCGCAGACCACCGCCCGCGCCGTCCGGGCGTCCACCCCGAGCCGCCGGGCCCACTCCTCGGGCGACGGACCGGCCCAGCCCGGCTCGACCTCGGCGTCCCGCGGGTCCACCCCGCCGCCCGGGTAGGCGTACATCCCGGCCGCGAAGGCCATCGAGGTGCGCCTGCGCAGCAGGTAGGCCTCCGGCCCCTCGGCGGCGTCGCGCAGCAGCACGACGGTCGCGGCGGCCCTGGGCACCGGCGGGGTCACCGCGCCGGATTCGACCGCCCGGATCCGGGCGGGCCAGCCGGGCGGCATCGGCAGCGTCGTCGCTCGATGGTCCATGCCCGGATGCTAGGGCGTGCCCGACGATTCCCGCCAGGCTCACGAGTGGATCGGGCCCACCCGGGCACCACGGAGGCGGGGCCGGACGAGCCCGGCCCCGCCTCCGTGATCACGCTCAGGCGCTCTTGACCCGCACCAGGATCTCGACCTCGACCGGGGAGTCCAGCGGCAGCACCGCGACGCCGACGGCGCTGCGGGCGTGCACGCCCGCCTCGCCGAGCACCGCGCCGAGCAGCTCGCTGGCGCCGTTGACAACGGCCGGGACGCCGATGAAGTCGGGGGCGGCGGCGACGAAGCCGACGACCTTGACGACCTGCTCGACCTGGTCGAGGTCGCCGATCACCGACTTCACGGCGGCCAGGGCGTTCAGCGCGCAGATCCGCGCGAGGTCCTTGGCCTCCTCCGGGGACACCTCGGCACCGACCTTGCCGGTGCTCGGCAGCTTGCCGCCGACGACCGGGAGCTGGCCGGAGGTGAACACGAGGTCGCCGGTCCGCAGGGCCGGGACGTAGGCGGCGACCGGGGCGGCCACCTCCGGCAGGGTCAGGCCCAGCTCGGCGAGCTTCGACTCGACCTTGCTCATGCGTTCTTCTCCCGCTTGAAGTAGGCCACCAGCTGCTCCGGGTTCGGGCCGGGCACGACCTGGACGAGCTCCCAGCCGTCCTCGCCGAAGTTGTCCAGGATCTGCTTGGTCGCGTGCACCAGCAGGGGCGCCGTCATGTATTCCCACTTGGTCATGGCCAGACTCTAGACGAGCCGTCGCGGCGATCCGCGCCGCCCGCCGCGAGGCGTGTGAGGTGGGGCACAAACAGGGCATGATCCGGCCTGACGGCCCAGGTGCTCCGGGCATCCGGTGCGCTCCCTGGTTACCCTCGCGGGAGGGCACCCTGGCGAGGGGCACCCTCGTCAGGAGGGGACGCCCGTAGGACGGAGACGGACGGAGACGGAGCGTGGCACGCACCCCCGGCCAGGCGGCCCGGCGCGACCCCGACTGGGAGGGCGTCCGGCTGCACGTGGTCAGCGGCAAGGGCGGCACCGGGAAGACCACGCTGGCCGCGGCACTGGCCCTGGCCCTCGCCGCCGACGGCGGACGGGTGCTGCTGATCGAGGTCGAGGGCCGGCAGGGCGTCGCCGAGCTCTTCGGGATCGCCGCGCTCCCGTACGAGGAGCGCCGGATCGCCTCGGTCTCCCGCGCCCAGCTCGGGCTGCCGGCCGCGGAGGGCGGGCCCGGCGAGGTCTTCGCGCTGGCGATCGACACCGAGCTGGCGCTGCTGGAGTACCTGGAGATGTTCTACAAGCTCGGCCGGGCCGGGAAGGCCCTCCAGAAGGTCGGCTTCGTCGACTTCGCCACCACCATCGCGCCCGGCGTACGGGACGTCCTGCTCACCGGCAAGGCCTGCGAGGCGACCAGGCG
This sequence comes from Kitasatospora sp. MY 5-36, assembly GCF_001182915.1. Classification (NCBI taxonomy): domain Bacteria; kingdom Bacillati; phylum Actinomycetota; class Actinomycetes; order Kitasatosporales; family Streptomycetaceae; genus Kitasatospora; species Kitasatospora sp. MY 5-36. Next base: position 2,957 of record NZ_LFVW01000523.1, on the reverse strand, counting down.
CAAGGACCCGGACGGCCGGCGGCGCTACGACGCGGTGGTGATGGACGCCCCGCCGACCGGGCGGCTGACCCGGTTCCTGAACGTCAACGCCGAGGTCGCCGGGCTGGCCCGGATCGGCCCGATACACACCCAGGCGCAGGCCGTGATGCGGGTGCTGAAGTCACCGGAGACCGCGGTGCACCTGGTCACCCTGCTGGAGGAGATGCCGGTGCAGGAGACGGTCGACGGCATCGCGGAGCTGCGCGAGGCGAGGCTCCCGGTGGGCGGGGTGATGGTCAACATGGTCCGGCCGCCGGTGCTGGACGCGGCGGCGGTGGCCGCGGTGGACGGGGACCACCGCGAGGAGGTCGCCCTGGCGCTCGGCGAGGCCGGACTCGGCGGCCGCACCCGCACCGGGGAGAAGGTCCGGGCGGCGGTGGAGCCGCTGCTCGACCCGCTGCTGGAGCAGGCCAGGGAGCACGCCGAGCGGGTCGAGCTGGAGCGCGCGCAGCGCGCCGACATCCAGCAGCTGCGGCTCCCGACGTACGAACTGCCGCTGCTGGGCGAGGGCGTGGACCTCGGCGGGCTATACCGGCTGGCGGGCGAACTGAAGCGGCAGGGGGCGGCATGACCTCGAACGGGGTGCGGAGCACCGGACGGCGGCTCGCGGTGGACGAGCTGATCGACGACCCGAAGACCAGGATCATCGTCTGCTGCGGCTCCGGCGGCGTCGGCAAGACCACCACCGCCGCGGCCCTCGGCCTGCGGGCGGCCGAGCGCGGCCGCAAGGTCGTGGTGCTGACCATCGACCCGGCCCGCCGGCTCGCCCAGTCGATGGGCCTGACCGAGCTCGACAACACCCCACGGGTGGTCAAGGGGGTGAACGGCACCGGCGAGCTCCAGGCCATGATGCTGGACATGAAGCGGACCTTCGACGAGGTCGTGCTGGCCCACGCCGAGCCCGAACGGGCCCGGGCGATCATGGAGAACCCCTTCTACCAGTCCCTGTCGGCCGGCTTCGCCGGCACCCAGGAGTACATGGCGATGGAGAAGCTCGGGCAGCTGCGCGCCGCCGAGGAGTGGGACCTGATCGTCGTGGACACCCCGCCGTCCCGCTCGGCGCTGGACTTCCTGGACGCGCCCAACCGGCTCGGGTCCTTCCTGGACGGCCGGGTGATCCGGATCCTCACCGCCCCGGCCAAGGTCGGCGGCCGCAGCGCGATGCGCTTCCTGAACGCCGGGATGGGCCTGCTCACCGGCACCCTGGGCAAGATCTTCGGCGCCCAGCTGCTCACCGACGTGCAGACCTTCGTCAGCGCGATGGACTCGATGTTCGGCGGCTTCCGGGAGCGCGCGGACCGCACGTACCAGCTGCTCAAGGCGCCGGGTACGGCGTTCCTGGTGGTGGCGGCGCCGGAGCGGGACGCGCTGCGCGAGGCGGCGTACTTCGTGGACCGGCTGGCCGCGGACCGGATGCCGCTGGCCGGGCTGGTGCTCAACCGGGTGCACGGCACGGGCGCACCGCAGCTCACCGCGGAACGGGCGCTGGCGGCCGCCGAGGCCCTGGAGGAGAACGGCTCGGAGCACGCCTCGCCCGAGGCCGAGCTGCTCGCGGCCGGGCTGCTGCGGCTGCACGCCGAGCGGATGCAGATCATGGGGCGCGAACGCCGTACCCGCGACCGCTTCGTCTCGGTGTACCCGGACGTGCCGATCGTGGAGGTGCCGGCGCTGCCGGGCGACGTGCACGACCTGGACGGGCTGCGGGCCATCGGGGACCGGCTCAACGGCGCGGTCTAGCCCGCGCGGTCACCGACCCCGGCGGTACAACCCGGCGCGGTCACCGGCCCTGCGCGGCACGGCCCCCCGTCCGCGGGGCCGACCGGCCCGGGCCGCGTGGTGCGGCCGGGCTCAGCCCGCCTGGGCGTAGTCCGTCAGTATCACCCCGGTCGCGAGGGACTCCTCGTACTCGGTGCGCGCCGTCTCCAGCAGCCTCCGCCACGAGATGACGGTCGGGCGGCGGCGCAACAACGCCCGGCGCTCGCGCTCCGTCATCCCGCCCCACACCCCGAACTCCACCCGGTTGTCCAGGGCGTCCGCGAGGCACTCGGTCCGGACGGGGCAGCCGCTGCACACCGCCTTCGCGCGGTTCTGTGCCGCCCCCTGGACGAACAGTTCGTCCGGATCACTCGTGCGGCAGGCGGCCTGCGCACTCCAGTCGTCAACCCAGCCCATGCCGGCGCCGTCCTCTCCCGTATCGAGGCTCCCCCACGGCGGCAACGGCATATTCACCGTTGCCAGTTGAGGACGTTACGGAAGAACGACAGCTTGCAACAGCCCCTTCGGGCTCAATCTCGAATGACCCAATTGGACTATGGGTGGCGATCAGCTCACTCGTTGGAGTGATCGCAGGTCGCACACCTTGCCAAGAGCGGAACCCCCACTCTCGCCACAGGAGTCGTCACTGAGTGCGACCGACCACACCGGCACAGCAGGCCACAGCTGCCTCAAAACCCGGACATCAGCGGGTAATTCGGGCAAGTCTTCTCGCCCACAAGAGTGAACGATGTTGACGCACCGAAGCTGTCGCAAGCTTGTGACAAGCCTAGGCGAACACCTGCCCCGGTGTGCGGGAATCCGCGACGTAGGGTTCTCCCCATGGCACCGAAGCGCCCCCAGGCATCCCAGCCCCCAGGCAACACCGGAGCTCCGCGCGGCCGGACCGGCGGATCCCCGATGGAGCACGCCGGCAACGGCGTGAAGTTCCTGGGCGTCAGCGTGCTCTCCGGAGTCCTGCTGGCAGGCCTCGCCCTGCCCGCCGTCGGCGCCATCGGGCTGACCGCCAAGGACACGGCGGAGAGCTTCGCCAACATCCCCGACGACTTCAAGACCCCGCCGCTCACCCAGGCGACGCAGATCTTCGACGCCAAGGGCGGCCTGATCGCCAAGGTCTACGAGCGCGACCGCACCGTCATCACCGC
>NZ_LFVW01000051.1:0-583 GCF_001182915.1 Kitasatospora sp. MY 5-36 | reverse complement strand
CGCCTCCGATCCCACCCCCGCCCCCGCCCCCGCCCCCGCCCGCGGCCGGCGGCTCGGCGGCGAGTGGGAGAAGCACGAGCGGACCTTCATGGCCTGGCCCGCCTCCGAGAACGTCTGGGGCGAGCAGCTCGGGGCCGTCCGCAGGGACATCGCCACCGTGGCCCGGGCCATCGGACAGCGCGAACCGGTGGTCCTGCTCGTCCGCCCCGGCCAGGAGGCCTCGGCCCGCAACGCCTGCGGCTCGGACGTCGAGCTGCTCGCCGTCCCGGTGGACGACCTGTGGGCCCGCGACACCCTGCCGGTCTTCGTCGAGGAGGGCGGAAAGGTCAAGGGCGTCGACTTCAACTTCAGCGGCTGGGGCGGGAAGCAGGAGCACGCCAACGACGCCCGGATCGCCCGCACCGTCCTGGAGAAGTACGGGATCGAGCGGCTGGAGACCCCGCTCACCGCCGAGGGCGGCTCCTTCGAGACCGACGGCCAGGGCACCCTGCTGGTCACCGAGAGCTCCGTGGTCAACGACAACCGCAACCCGGGCCGCACCCGCGACGAGATCGAGGCGGAGCTCAAGCGGACGCTGGGCCTC
>NZ_LFVW01000522.1:0-8152 GCF_001182915.1 Kitasatospora sp. MY 5-36 | reverse complement strand
AACGGGTGCCGTACACCGGAATCCTGATAGTCCCAGCTGTACATCGAAAGCGCGTTCAGGCACATGGGCTTCCGCGTCCGGTGGCGTCCCGCGGAGTGGTGTAGCAGGGATCTTGGCGTAACCCCTGGTCATGAAGCAGCCATCGCGCAACTCTCCGAGTAGGCATGCTCGTTGAGTGAGAGGTGCACGATGGCCTTGTCCCAGTCTGACCTACTCCGCCTCATGGAGTCACTGCGTACGGCAGACGGAGCCGAGTTGATCAGGACCTGACTCAGCGGCTCCTGCAGGAGCTGATCGAGGCTGAGGCCACCGCCCGGATCTGCGCCGACCTGGACGAGCAGCTCACCGCCTTCCGGGACAGGCCCCTCGGCCACACCCGCTTCCCCTACATCCACCTGGACGCGACCTATTGCAAGGCGCGGGTGAACCACCAGATCGTCTCCCGGGCCGTAGTCGTGGCCACCGGGATCACCGAGGACGGCGGCCGCGAAGTGCTGGGGCTGATGGTCGGCGACAGCGAGACTGAGGTGTTCTGGGCCGAGTTCCTGCGCTCCCTGCGTGAGCGCGGCCTTTCCGGGGTCCGCCTGGTCATCGGCGACCACCACGGCGGCCTGGTCAAGGCGATCCGCAAGGTCATGCTCGGCGCCGCCTACCAGCGCTGCCGCGTCCACTTCCTGCGCAATACCTTCGCGGTCATCCCGAAGGACGCCGGCGAGATGGGCACCGCGACCATCCGCACGATCTTCGCCCAGCCCGCCGAAGCCGCGGTCCGCACCCAGCTCGACACCGTCGCTGACATGCTCGGCAAGCAGTTCTCCAAGGTCAGAGCGATGCTGCTGGAGGCCAAGGACGACCTGACCGCCTTCGCGGCCTTCCCCGAACGACATTGGAAGAAGATCTAGTCCACCAACCCGCTGGAACGGATCAACCGCGAGATCAAACGCCGCACCGACGTCGTCCAGGTCTTCCCCAACGACGACGCGCTCCTGCGACTGGTCACCGCCGTGCTGTTCGAGATGCACGACGAATGGATTGCCTTCCCACGCCGCTACCTGCCCGAGGGCAGCATGGACAAGATCTACCCCAGCGAACGCATCCCCGACGAACTCCCGCCGACTTCATGACCGTTGGCGCACGACCCCTACACCACTTCACGGGACACGACCCCGCGTCTAGCGCATCAGCGGTTCCGGTGACACTGACATCCTCGTGCCGTGGTGCGACGGCAACGGGTCGTTGCGGACCTCGATCGTGGACGGAAAGTCGACGTCACCCGGTCGGGTCACGCACAACACGTGAGCGATGTGGCAATCGACACGCACAAGGAGAAGCGCTTCGCGGAGTACGTCGCTATCATCGGCCCGGCCTTCAGTGGCGACACGATCAAGAACATGGTCAAGCGGAAGCAGTGGGTGCTCATCACTGCCGACGAGTTGGGCCAGGTCGTCAGCTCCGCCGACGCCCTCGGGCTGCGGCCAGCGGATGTCGGGATGCTGTTCGAGGCGCCGGACGGGCTGTCCAGGCTAGCCGGGCTCATCGGCACGCGGCAGCGCGAGCTCGACATCCTGTCCCTTGTCATCTCCCGACTCAAGACCGAGCTGGAGACGGAGGAGGACGTTTCGACATGAGACGTCTCGCTGATCGAGCGCGGGTCGCCGTTGGCGCCGAACGTCGACGAACTGCTTGACACGTTCAGGCTGTTCGACCGCCTCGACCTGGACATCGTGCGGAGCACTGAGGATGTGCAGGATCCGCGCTACGCGACCTACCGGATCGGTGACGCGCGATCGGCGGCGAAGCGCCTTCGCGCCATTGCGACTTCGATTGAGAGGGGCCTATAGGCGTGCATTTGCCGGAGCTCGTCGCACCTGGGTGGCGGAGATTCTGGGGCCAGAGTGGGCCGCCAGGGGTTCGCGGTCAGGCACTACAGAACTCATGTCGAGATCGAACTCAGTGCACTCTCGTTTCACATCGCGAGCCCCAGAGCATTCGGCGCGAGTCGGGCGGCTGGCGTTTCCGCAGTGCGTTTCCGCAGCTCAGAGGCGCTTCTAGAGGTCGTAGTAGAGCTCGAACTCGTGGGGGTGGGGGCGGAGGGCGATCGGGGCGATCTCGTTGGTGCGCTTGTAGTCGATCCAGGTCTCGATGAGGTCCGGGGTGAAGACGTTGCCGGCGAGGAGGTACTCGTGGTCGGCTTCCAGGGCCTCCAGGACGGCGGGGAGGGAGGAGGGGACCTGGGGGACGTTGGCGTGCTCCTCGGGGGCCAGCTCGTAGAGGTCCTTGTCGACGGGCTCCAGCGGCTCGATCTTGTTGCGGATGCCGTCGAGGCCGGCCATCAGCATGGCGGCGAAGGCCAGGTAGGGGTTGGAGGCCGGGTCCGGGGCGCGGAACTCGATGCGCTTGGCCTTGGCGTTGGAGCCGGTGATCGGGATGCGGATCGCGGCGGAGCGGTTGCGCTGCGAGTAGACCAGGTTGACCGGCGCCTCGAAGCCCGGCACCAGGCGGTGGTAGGAGTTCACCGAGGGGTTGGTGAAGGCCAGCAGCGAGGGGGCGTGCCGCAGCAGGCCGCCGATGTAGTAGCGGGCGGTGTCGGAGAGTCCGGCGTAGCCCTGCTCGTCGTAGAAGAGCGGCGAGCCCTCGGTCCACAGGGACTGGTGGACGTGCATGCCGGAGCCGTTGTCGCCGAAGATCGGCTTCGGCATGAAGGTGGCGGTCTTGCCGTTCCGCCAGGCGACGTTCTTGATGATGTACTTGAACAGCATCAGGTCGTCGGCGGCGTGCAGCAGGGTGTTGAACTTGTAGTTGATCTCGGCCTGGCCGGCGGTGCCGACCTCGTGGTGCTGGCGCTCGACCTCCAGTCCGGCCTTGGCGAGCTCCAGCGACATCTCGGCGCGCAGGTCGGCGAAGTGGTCGACCGGCGGGACGGGGAAGTAGCCGCCCTTGTACTTGACCTTGTAGCCGCGCACGTCGCCCTCGGCGGCGCCGCTGTTCCAGGCGCCGGCCTCCGAGTCGATGTGGTAGAAGGACGCGTTGGCGCTGGTCTCGAAGCGGACCGAGTCGAAGACGTAGAACTCGGCCTCGGGCCCGAAGTACGCGGTGTCGGCGATGCCGGAGGAGGCCAGGTAGGCCTCGGCCTTCCTGGCGACGTTGCGCGGGTCGCGGCTGTAGGCCTCGCCGGTGACCGGGTCCTGGATGAAGAAGTTGATGTTGAGGTGCTTCTCGGCCCGGAAGGGGTCGAGGCGGGCGGTGGCGAGGTCCGGCACCAGGGCCATGTCGGACTCGTGGATGGCCTGGAAGCCGCGGATCGACGAGCCGTCGAACATCAGGATCTCGGACGGGTCGAAGGTCGCCGCAGGTACGGAGAAGTGCTGCAAGACGCCCGGCAGGTCGCAGAACCGGACATCGACGAACTTCACGTCGTTGTCCTGGATGTACTGCTTCACTTCGGCGGCGTTGTTGAACATCCATCCTCCTCGGCGTGCGAATTGGGCTCACCATAGGAATGGGTCGTTTCCAGCCGGTGACCCGCTCGTTTCCTAGATGTTAACCACGGTCGCCTCGGGGGCGGCAAAGATGTACGGGACGGTACAAATCACCCCGCCCAGCTGCGCACCCTTCCGCAAGTGGTCTGGACCACTTGGAAGGGCGCCGGGATGACGATTCACCCGGTCGGGGGTGATGCCCCGGCCGGAGGGGAGCCGGTGGCGGTGCGACCCGTCAGCCCGGTTAGTGTGGATTCGTGGACACCAGAGAAGCGTTGGGATCGTGGATCGACGGCCCCCGGGCGGCCGCCGAGAAGATGGGCGCCGACTTCGGCCACCGCGGCGAGCGCCTCGGGCTGCCCAAGGAGGGCCCCGGCTCGATCGCCGGCCCCGGCCGCCGGATCGGCGCGCTGTTCGTGGACGGCTGGCTCGTCGCCCTGATCTCGTACGGGCTGATCGCCCGCGGCGACCAGGCCGAGGCCAACCTGTGGACCAGCCCGCTGTACTTCCTCGTCGCGGCCCTGATGCTGTCCACCACCGGCACGACGGTCGGCAAGCGGCTGTTCGGCCTCCGGGTGGTCCGGCTGGACGGACGCCGCGCGACCATCCCGCAGGTCCTGCTGCGCACCCTGCTGCTCTGCCTGGTGGTGCCGCCGCTGGTCTGGGACCGCGACACCCGCGGCCTGCACGACAAGGCGGTCGGCACCGTCGAGGTCCGGATCTAGCACGGTCCGGACAAGCCCGGCAGCAGATGCCGGACGACGCCGAAACGGCCCCGCTGAGGATTCAGCGGGGCCGTTCTCGTGTCGTGAGGGGCGGGGGAGGGGTCAGCGGGCCTGGCCGCCCTTGGGCATCCGGGCGCCCTTCGGCATCGGACCCTTGGGGATCGGCGCCTTGGAGAGCAGGTCGCCCAGCGCGCGCAGGCGGTCGTTGGTCTCGGTGACCTGGGCGGCGGTGATGGCGCGGGGCAGGCGCATCAGGTGGATCTGGAGCTTCTTCAGCGGGATCTCGCCCTCGCCGTTGCCCACCACGATGTCGTGCACCGGCACGTCGCCGACCACACGGGCCATCTTCTTCTTCTCGGAGGCCAGCAGCTGGCGGACCCGGTTCGGGTTGCCCTCGCCGATCAGCGCGATACCGGCCCGGCCCACGGCGCGGTAGACCGCGTCCTGGCTACGGGTGACCGCGACCGGGGTGCTGTTGGAGCTCCAGCCGCGCCGGATGTTGTTCAGCACCGCCGCGACGGCGCCCGGCTGCCCCTCCATCTGCCCGAACGCGGCGCGCTCGGCCCGGCGCCCGAAGACGATCGCCATGGCCAGCACGGCCACGATGAAGCCCAGGATGCCCAGGTAGACGGGATGCTCGATCGCGAAGCCGATGGCGAGGAACACGCCGAAGGTCAGCAGGCCGACGCCGGCGATGATCAGGCCGATCTTGGTGTCGACCTTCTTGGTCATGGTGTACGCCAGACGGATCTGCTTCAGCCGTCCGGGGTTCTCGGATGTTTCCCTCGCCATAACGCTCATGGTACGTGGCACGGGTACGGGATATCCAAGCCCGGGTACCCGTTCGCCCCAACCGTGACCCGCGCGCCGGTGCGCCGTCGCGCACAGCGACGCCGGGGGCTCACTTCCGTGGCGTGGAACGGGTCCGCGGCGCGGGACGGACCGGGGGCGTGGAGAGGGGCTGCGGCGTGGCCCGGGCGGCCTCCGCGTCGTCGTGCCGGCGGTCCGCCGCGTACCGGCGGTTCTCGCACACCGCCGCCCACGCGTTGCGGCGCGCGTGCTGCTGGCCGGGGGCCAGCAGCACGCTCTCGGCGTACCGCAGTGCCACTCCGACCGATCGGATCCGCATCCGCATGCCGAACAGCTCCTCTCCGGGCTGATGGGGGCCGAGCCGGCCGAGCCGGGTGAGCCGGCCGTGGTGGCCGTGGTGACCGAGCCGGCCGTGGTGGCCGAGAAGAATCGAACACTCACCAGGCGTCCAGCGTCCCCACCCCGTGTTACCAGCCCGTGACCAGGCCGTCAAAGCGTGGTGAAACCGAAAGGGCGGAGCCGAAGCTCCGCCCTTTCCCTGGCTTGAACAGCACGGCCGGACCGAACGGTCCGACCGGCCCGATCGGACCGAACCGGTCAGGAGACCGTCAGACCGCGGCCTGCTCGCGCCGCTCCAGCGCCTGCCGGTACAGCCGGCCGGCCCGGTACGAGGACCGCACCAGCGGGCCCGACATGACGCCCGCGAAGCCCAGCTCCTCGGCCTCCTGCTGGAGCTCGACGAACTCCTGCGGCTTCACCCAGCGCTCCACCGGGTGGTGGCGCAGCGAGGGGCGCAGGTACTGGGTGATGGTGATCAGCTCGCAGCCGGCGCCGACCAGGTCGGCCAGCGCCTGGCTGACCTCCTCGCGGGTCTCGCCCATGCCGAGGATCAGGTTGGACTTGGTCACCAGCCCGGCCGCGCGGGCCTGGGTGATGACGTCCAGCGAGCGCTCGTAGCGGAAGGCCGGGCGGATCCGCTTGAAGATCCGCGGCACCGTCTCGACGTTGTGCGCGAGCACCTCGGGGCGGGAGGAGAAGACCTCGGCCAGCTGCTCGGGCACCGCGTTGAAGTCGGGGATGAGCAGCTCGACGCCGGTGCGGCCGGCCGCGCGGTCGGCGGTCATCGCGTGCACCTGGCGCACGGTCTCGGCGTACAGCCAGGCGCCGCCGTCCTCCAGGTCGTCGCGGGCGACGCCGGTGATGGTGGCGTAGTTGAGGTCCATGGTGACGATGGACTCGGCGACCCGGCGCGGCTCGTCGCGGTCGAACTCGGCGGGCTTGCCGGTGTCGATCTGACAGAAGTCGCAGCGGCGGGTGCACTGGTCACCGCCGATGAGGAAGGTCGCCTCGCGGTCCTCCCAGCACTCGAAGATGTTGGGGCAGCCGGCCTCCTGGCAGACCGTGTGCAGCCCCTCCTTCTTCACCAGCGACTGGAGGGCGTTGTACTCCGGGCCCATCTTCGCGCGGGTCTTGATCCACTCGGGCTTCCGCTCGATGGGGGTCTCGCTGTTGCGGACCTCCAGGCGGAGCAGCTTCCTGCCGTCGGGCGCGACAGCGGACACGTGCGACTCCTAGAACTAGACGGGGTACCCCCAGGGTACGCCTGTGGTTGTACGGCCTTCGTCGGGCCTGTTGCCCTGCAATCGCAGGGCAACATGGCTACCGGTCGGTAGATTCCCAGCGGCCGCCGGGATTTCCGACGGCCGTCAGGACAGCGGGGCGGACGGTCATCGGGGCGGACGGCCGTCAGGACGCATCAGGGCAGGTGTCCGGCGGTGCGCCGGAGCCGGGCGGCGGGGCTCAGCGGCTGAGCGCCGGCTCCGGCAGCTCGGCGAGGACGGCCGCCAGGTGCCGCTCGACCACCGGTGCCGCCTCGGCGGCGGACAGCCCGCGCCGCAGCTCGCCGGTGAGCGAGGCGACGCCCGCGTCCCGGATGCCGCACGGCACGATCTTGTCGAACCAGGTCATGTCCGGGTCGCAGTTGAGCGCGAAGCCGTGCATGGTGACCCCGCGGGCGACCCGCACGCCGATCGCGGCGAGCTTGCGGTCGTCCCCGCGCTGGCCGGCGTTGGAGGGCGCGTACTCGGGGCCGGCCAGGCGCGGGTCGATGCCCAGCGGCAGGCCCATCCGCAGGGTCAGCTTGCCGATGTCCACGACCTGCGCCGGGTCCACCACGGCGTCCGGGATGGACTCGCCCAGCACCCAGACCCCGCTGCGGCCCTCGACCCGGGTGGAGTCGATGCCGAACTCGCCGGCGGTGCGGATCAGCGCCTCCTCCAGCCGGCGGACGTAGGCGATGACGTCGATCGGGTCGGGCAGCTTGACGATCGGGTAGCCGACCAGCTGGCCGGGGCCGTGCCAGGTGATCTCCCCGCCGCGGTTGACCTCGACCACCGGGGTGCCGTCCAGCGGCAGGTCGGCGGGGTTGGTGCGCTTGCCCATGGTGTACACCGACTGGTGCTCCAGGAGCAGGACGGTGTCGGGGATCTCGTCCGCGACCCGCAGCGCGTGCAGCCGCTGCTGCTCCTCCCAGGCCTCCTGGTAGGGCACGGTCCGCTCACCTATGCCCATGCGAACAAAACGCACGTTCTCGCTCACCGCTGCCGCTCCTTGCCAGGCGTTCGAGACCAACCTCGCCACTGTACGCCCAGCCCGTCCGAACCCCTTCAGCCGCCTGCGGGCAGCGGCCCGACCCGAGCCCTGCCCCGCCCAGCAGCCCTGCTCAGCCGCCCCGCCCCGCTCAGCCCCCCGCGAGCAGCTGCAGCCGCAGCGCGAGCTGGAGCTCCAGCGACCGCTCCGGCTGGTTCCAGTCCCGCCCGAGCAGCGCCTCGACCCGGTCCAGCCGCTGGACCACGGTGTTCACGTGGACGTGCAGCTCGTCCTTGGCCCTGGTCAGGCTGCCGCCGCAGTCGAAGTAGGCGCGCAGGGTGCGGACCAGCTCGGTGCCGCGCCGGGCGTCGTACGCCAGCAGCGGGCCGAGCGTCGCGCCGACGAAGCCGTCCACGTCGTGGCCGTCGCCGAGCAGCACGCCGAGGAAGCCGAGCGCCCGGGCGGAGGCGCCCTCCCCGGCCCGGCCGAGCACCCGCAGGGCCCGGAGGCAGCGCAGGCCCTCGCCGTAGGAGGCGGCCAGCGCGGACG
>NZ_LFVW01000521.1:0-8188 GCF_001182915.1 Kitasatospora sp. MY 5-36 | reverse complement strand
GCCGCCGCGCTGCGGGCCGGGGCGGTCGGCCTCGAGCCCGAGCCGCCCCGCGAGGAGGTCCGCAGGGCCCCCGGGCGGCTGCACAGCCGCAGCCGCGACCGCGCGGCCATCAGCCACCACTACGACGTCGGGAACGACTTCTACCGGATCGTGCTGGGCTCCTCGATGGTCTACTCGTGCGCCTACTGGGCGCCCGAGGCGAAGAGCCTGGAGGCGGCCCAGGAGGCCAAGCTCGACCTGATCTGCCGCAAGCTCGGCCTGCGCCCCGGGATGCGCCTGCTGGACGTCGGCTGCGGCTGGGGCTCGCTGCTGCTGCACGCGGCGAAGCACTACGGGGTCACCGCGGTCGGCGTCTCCATCTCCACGGAGCAGGTCGCGCTGGCCCGCGCCAGGGTCGAGGAGGCCGGGCTGTCCGACCGGGTCGAGGTCCGGCTCCAGGACTACCGGGAGATCACCGACGGGCCCTTCGACGCGATCTCCAGCGTCGGGATGGCCGAGCACGTCGGCTCCGAGCAGTACCGGGTCTACGCCGAGGGCCTGTACCGGCTGCTGGTGCCCGGCGGCCGGCTGCTCAACCACCAGATCGCCCGCCGCCCCGACATCCCCGGGGTGCCGCACCGCACCAGCCCCTTCATCGACCGCTACGTCTTCCCGGACGGCGAGCTCTCCCCCGTCGGGTCCACGGTGGCCCGGCTGGAGGAGGCCGGCTTCGAGGTCCGGGACGTCGAGTCGCTGCGCGAGCACTACGGGCTGACCCTGCGCGAGTGGGTGGCCAACCTGGAGGCGCACTGGACGGAGGCGGTCCGGCTGGTCGGCCGCGGCCGGGCCCGGGTCTGGCGGCTGTACATGGCGGCCTCCGCGCTCGCCTTCGAGCAGAACCGGATCGGGATCAACCAGGTCCTCGCCGTCCGCAGCACCGAGGAGGGCGCGGCGGGCCTGCCGCCGACCCGCGAGGAGTGGCTGCTGCGCCCCTCCGTGGGTGCGCCGCAGCTGGTCGCGGGGGGTGCCGCCGCAGCCCCGGCCGACCCGGATTTGGGAGATCGGCCGTCGGTCCGCTAATCTTTCAGTGCGGCGAGGGCCTATAGCTCAGACGGTTAGAGCGCTTCCCTGATAAGGAAGAGGCCACAGGTTCAAGTCCTGTTAGGCCCACCACCGCGAAGGGCCCGGAGTGATCCACTCCGGGCCCTTCGACGTTTCCCGCCGCGCTGCCTCCGCGCGTCCCGCCGCGTTCCCACCGCATTCCCGCCGCCGGACCGGGAACCGCGCGCCCCTCCCGACGGTTCTCGGGGGAGGGACGGTGGAGGGTTGGTGACGGCATGGCGGTGTTCTGGGCGATGAGCATCCCCGGACTGGTCTGCGCCCTGGTGGTGCTGGCCGCGCTCGATCAACTGGCACTGCGGGCGCGCCGCGCCCGCTGGGTGCCCTGGCGGGGGACGGGCCGGGAGGGGCAGATCTCGGCCACCGGGTTCGAGCAGCTGCACGCGCAGTTCGCCGCGGGCAAGCAGCACGAGCTGGACGAACGTCGCAGCACCCTGATGCTGCGGGACGAGGAGGGCGAGGGGGCGCCGCCGCGGACCAGGGTGGACCTGGCGAACGGCACCGCCGTGGTGGTGGCGCCGGGCCGCCCGGCGGACGGGATGGCGGGCGGACCCGCGGACGGCTCGGCGGGCCGGGTCTGATCCGCGGGCGCGCGGGACGGTCCGGGCACGGTCGGACCGCCCGCTAGGAGGTGCGGCGTCAATCCTGGGACCGGACCGCCGGGTTGGCCGCACCGGTGGCTGGTCACGATTGGGACACCGGTGTGTATCATCGGCCGCAAGGGCAGTCTGGCACCCGGCCGCCCGTTCGCGCTCGAAACACAACTGGACTCGTCGGCCCGGTCAGTCCGGCCGGATCCGGCTCTTGAGTCCACCAACGCAAGAAGGACGAGGTCCCGCGGTGAAGAAGCTTCTCCTGGTCGCCCTGGTCGCCCTCGGCGGCTTCTTTGTCTACCGTCAGGTCCAGGCGGACCGCGCCGAGCAGGACCTGTGGACCGAGGCCACCGACCCGGTCCCGGCCGGTCGCTGAGCCCCCGGCGATCTGACGATCGACGAACTCCGGAGGCGCCCGTCGGCGCCTCCCGGGCCGGCCGGCCCGGTCGACGAACCGGACCGGCCGACCCCTTGGAACGGCACCGTTCCGGGGGGACGGCGCTGGGAATCGCGCCGGAAACCGGTACGCTAGTGCCCGTTGGCACGCGCGCGGTGCCGTCGAGGGGCATTAGCTCAGTTGGTAGAGCGCTGCCTTTGCAAGGCAGATGTCAGGAGTTCGAGTCTCCTATGCTCCACAGCCCACAGCAGTAGCCGATCGGCCGCCGACCAGGATCCTGGTCGGCGGCCGATCGGCGTTTCCGGGCGTTCGTCCGTACGGTCAGCGCGACCCGGGGCCGTCCTCGGCGGGGCCGTCCTTCCCGGCGGTCGGGGACCCGTCCGTCGACTCGGCGACGGCCTCCGGGCCGGAGCCGTTCACCGGCGTGGAGGCGGCGTGCGCCCCGGCCGGCCGGGGCTCCTGCGGGGCCGGGGGCTCGACCAGCCACTCCGGGTTGCTGTGCCGGCGCCACCACTGCCAGGCCACGATGCCGCCGCCGATCGCCAGCAGGCCGGCCACGGCGAGGCCGGTGGCCAGGCGGTTGCACTGCTCCTTCCTGGCGTTCCGGGCGGCCAGCTCGCTGATCTCGGCCGAGCTGACGTTGCCCTGGAGGGCGGTCAGCGCGGCGGCGCCGCGGGCCTGGGCCTCGTGGGCGACCGGGCCGACGGTGGCGCGGGCCTCCTCGACCGCCTGGGCGACCCTGGGGCCGACGGTGGCGCGCGCCTGGTCCGCGGCCCGGGCGGCGGACAGGCGGGCCGCCAGAGCGGCCTCCTGGGCCCGGTGGAGGGCCTTCAGGGTGTTCTGCTGGGCCTCCGGCGGCAGGTTGGCGAAGGCCTGGCCGAACTGGGGGGCGAGGTGCCGGTCGTACTGGCAGCGGAGGTGGTGGGCGGCCTGTGCGGCCTTCGGACCGAAGGCGTCCAAGGCGGGGCCGAGGCGCTGCTTGGCGCCGTCCGCGAACTGTGCGGCGGTGTCCCGGGTCCTGGTGGCCGTCTCACGGGCCGAATCCGAAAAGCTCACGAGTCTCTCCTCCTGGGTGGTGTCCTTTATGCACATATCCACCTGAATGCTGATCATGCATGCTGATTTGTCCGGAGGCATGTCGGGGTGGGCCGTACGCGGGGCCCCTGCCGGGGCGGGCCGGACGGGGCGGGCGTGAGGACAGGGCCCCCGGCGGGGCGGAGAAAGCCGGGTCCGGCTGTGGGGGAGCCGGTCCGGGGGCGGGGGCACGGCAGTAGGCTGGCGGTTTCGGAGGTCGTGTACGGGAAGGGGACCCGCTGATGCTCCCGGACGAGCCGAGGCCGTCGGTCGACCGGTCCCCGGAGGCCGGACCGCCCGACTGCTACCGGCACCCGCAGACCCCCACCGGGGTCTCCTGCACCCGCTGCGAGCGGCCGATCTGCCCGCAGTGCATGGTGACCGCCTCGGTGGGCTTCCAGTGCCCCGAGTGCGTCGGCAACGGCCACACCGGGTCGCGGCAGGCGACCACCCGGTTCGGCGGGGCCCTGGCCGCCGACGGCGGGCTGGTCACCCGGGTGCTGATCGGGCTCAACATCGTGGTCTGGGTGCTGGCCGCCTTCGTGCTCACCCCGCGGCTGGGCCAGACCTGGTCGCTGTTCAGCGCCGGGCGGGACATCCTCGGCGGCCCGGCGGGCATCGCCGACGGCCCGGACCAGTGGTACCGGCTGCTGACCGCCACCTTCCTGCACCTGGAGTGGTGGCACGTCGGGATGAACATGCTGGTGCTGTACTGGCTCGGCCCGTCGCTGGAGGAGGCGCTCGGCCGGCTCCGCTTCCTGGCCCTCTACCTGGTCTCCGGCCTGGGCGGCAGCACCTTCGCCTTCCTGGTGGCCGGCGGCTGGATGAACTCGGTGGGCGCCTCCGGGGCGGTCTTCGGGCTGATCGGCGCCACGATCGTGCTGCAGCTGCGGAACAAGGGCCCGCTCGGCCCGGCGATGGCGTTCCTGGTCTTCAACCTGGTGGTCACCTTCTCCCGCCCGGGCGTCGACTGGCGGGCGCACGTCGGCGGCCTGCTGCTCGGCTCGCTGACGGCGGTCGGCCTGATGTACGCCCCGCGCGAGCGCCGCGGCCTGGTGCAGGGGCTGACGGTGGCGGGCGCGGTGGCGGTCGAGGCGGGGATGCTGCTGGCCGGGACGGCCCTCTACGGGGCCTGACCCCTCGGACGTTTGTCCACAGCGGGTGCGGGGTTGTGCACAGGCTGTGCGACCACCCGGGTGTGGACTGGTGTTCTACGCGTGTCCTGCTGTGCGGTTATCCCGTTCCCGGGGAGTTGTGCACAGCTGTGGACGGGCCCGCCGGGGAAAGTTATCCACAGGCTCGGGGGACTTTTCCCCAGTGTGGATAACCATGTGGATAAGCCCGACAGTCCGATGGTGGGGATAACCGACCGGATTCCGGTGCGCTCCCGCCCGGCTCCGGGCACGCCTGACCGCCGCCCCGGGACGAGCTATCCGGAGCGGCGGGAAACGGCTCGAAGCCGAGCCTCAGGACGGGCGGAGCGTCACTTCCACTGGGTGGAGACGCCGAAGCCGGCGGCGATGAAGCCGAAGCCGACCAGGATGTTCCAGTTGCGCCAGCTCTCGACCGGGTAGGTGCCGCTGGTCACGTAGTAGGTGACGATCCACACCAGGCCGATCAGGAACAGCGCGAGCATCAGCGGCGCGACCCAACCACGGCCCGAACTGATCTTCACCGCGGCCGTGGTCGGCGGGGTGTAGTCGGACTTCTTGCGGAGTCGAGACTTCGGCACGAGGAGCTCTCCTGTCGATGCGCTGTGAGACCGCGCAGGGTGCAGCGGGTGGAATCGGCCGCGGTCGGCTGTGGAGAAACGTCCTGGGGACCGCTCCGCCACATGCCACCGGCGTCCGTTAGCGTAGTGGCTCGGCGGGTCTAGAGGAGATAAGGGTACGGTGACTAATTTGTCGATTCCCCCTGAGCCGGCCCGTACCCGCCGTTCCGGCACCCGAATTGTCGGACGTGCCCTGACCTGCGCCGTCTTCGCGCTCGCCGGACTGCTCTTCTACATCAGCGCGCAGACCGCCCGCGGCACCGACCTGCGGACCGACAACTCGTTGCTCAGCCTCGGCGACGTGGTCCGCCAGCGCAGCGCCCAGAACCAGCAGGCGCAGTCCCAGCTCGCCGACCTCCAGGCCCGCGCCCAGCAGCTCACCGAGCAGCAGGGCCACGACCCCGCCAACGCCGCGCAGCTGGGCGGCCTGCGCTCCGGCGCGGCCCTGGAGCCGCTCCAGGGCGGCGGGCTGACCGTCACCCTCAACGACGCCCCGCCGAACGCCACCGCGCGCATCCCGGGGGTGCCCGAGCCCGGCGTCAACGACCTGGTCATCCACCAGCAGGACATCCAGGCCGTCGTCAACGCGCTGTGGCGGGGCGGCGCCGAAGGGGTGCAGGGGATGGACCAGCGGCTGATCTCCACCAGCGCCGTCCGCTGCGTCGGCAACACCCTGCTGCTCCAGGGCCGGGTCTACTCCCCGCCGTACGTGGTCAGGGCGGTCGGGCGGACGGACACCCTGCGCTCGGCCGTCGAGGCGGACCCGACGGTCCGCAACTACCTCCAGTACGTCCAGGCGTACGGGCTGGGCTGGAAGGTCCAGGAGAGCGGCGAGCTGAGCCTGCCCGGCTACTCCGGCACCACCGAGCTGCGTTCGGCGGGCGGCCAGCAGTAGCGGACCGGCCCCGCGGGCGCGCACGGCGGGTCTACTCTTTAACCCAGTCCGCTACGTCGAGGGAGCACCATGTACGGCTGGATCTGGCGTCACCTCCCGGGGAACACCCTGGTCCGGGCCGTCATTTCGCTGCTCCTCGTGCTGGGGATCGTCTACCTCCTCTTCACCTACGTCTTCCCGTGGGCGGAACCGCTGCTCCCCTTCGGCGACGTCACAGTGGACGGCGGCGACGGCGCCGCGACCGGCTGAGCCGGCGGGCCCGGCACTCCCTTCCCGCACCGCACCCCACGGAGACCACGCGCGCATGACGACCCGGCCGACCACTCCGCCCCGCATCCTGGTGGTGGACAACTACGACAGCTTCGTCTTCAACCTGGTCCAGTACCTGTACCAGCTCGGCGCCACCTGCGAGGTGGTGCGCAACGACGAGGTGACCGTCGAGCACGCCGTCCGCCGCTCCGGCGAGGAGGGCTTCGACGGGGTGCTGCTCTCCCCCGGGCCCGGCGCCCCGGAGGAGGCCGGGGTCTGCATCGAGATGGTGCACCACTGCGCGCGGATCGGACTGCCGGTGTTCGGCGTCTGCCTGGGCCTCCAGTCGATCGCGGCCGCGTACGGCGCCGTGGTCGGCCGGGCGCCCGAGCTGCTGCACGGCAAGACCTCGCCGGTCGAGCACGAGGACGGCGGCGTCTTCGAGGGCCTGCCCTCGCCGCTGACCGCGACCCGCTACCACTCGCTCGCGGTCGAGCCGGCCACCGTACCGGCCGAACTGGTGGTCACCGCGCGCACCGGGAGCGGCGTGATCATGGGGCTCAGGCATCGTGAACTGCCGGTCGAGGGCGTGCAGTTCCACCCCGAGTCGGTGCTCACCGAGGGCGGGCACCGGATGCTCGCCAACTGGCTCGCGGAGTGCGGCTTCCCGCAGGCGGTCGACCGGTCGGCCGGGCTCGCCCCGGTGATCGGCCGGGGCTGACCGGCGTGACCTCGCTGCGTCCGGAGGGGCGTTTCCAGCCGGAGGCGGACCCGTACGGCACCGCGCAGCAGTACGGCGGGCCCCGGTACCCGGGCCAGGACGACGGCACCGGCGGTGCGCCGTACCGGCAGGGGATCCCGGTGCAGACCGTGCCCGAGGACGCCTGGGGCGTGTACGAGCAGGCCCAGGAGCCCATCGTGGACGGGCCCGAGTACCCCTGGCTGCCCGACCAGACCCTCCAGCTGCGGCTGCCCCTGGACCTCGGCGCGCCGGCCGCCGAACCGGCCCCCACCGGTGGCCGGGCCGAGCGCCGCCGCGCCGCCCAGGGCCGCACCTCGCTGCGCTCCGGCAGCGGCCGGCGCCGGTCGAACGGCCGCGGCGCCGGGCGGGTGCGCCCCCGGGAGTCCGTGCTCGTGGTGGCCGCCCGGAGCGTCGGCGAGCTGTGCATCACGCTCGGCGTGGTGATGCTGCTCTTCGTCGCGTACCAGCTCTGGTGGACCAACGTGCAGGCCGACGCGGCCGCCGACGGGGCCCGCAACCAGCTGGAGCAGCAGTTCAACGCGGCCGTCGCGCCCGTCCAGCCGGGGCAGCCGGCCCCGGCGCCGGACAAGCCCGAGGTGTTCGAGCCCGGCAAGGGCTTCGCCATCATCTACCTGCCCAAGCTGGGGCTGAAGTTCCCGATCGCCGAGGGCACCTCCAAGTCGGGGGTGCTCGACAACGGCCTGGTCGGCCACTACACGGGAACCGGGATGCCGGGCGACAAGGCGGGCAACTTCGCGCTGGCCGCCCACCGCAACACCCACGGCGAGCCGTTCCGGTACATCAACCAGCTCGGCAAGGGCGACAAGATCGTGGTGGAGACCGCGGCCGGCTACTACACCTACGAGGTCACCGGGGGCATCCCGGAGACCTCCCCCAACAACGTGAGCGTGATCAAGCCGGTGCCGAACGGCGCGGGGTACGCCGGTCCGGGCCGCTACATCACCCTGACCACCTGCACGCCGGAGTTCACCTCCAAGTTCCGCCTCATCGTCTTTGGCAAGATGATCGAGGAACGGCCGCGTGCCCAGGGCAAGCCGGCCGCGATCACGGGCGGGTAGCCGCCCGGCCGCCCGGCCCGGAGGGGGAGCACCGCAGATGCAGGACGAGAGCGCGCGATCGGCCGAACCGGCGCAGGAGGCCTTCGCCCCGCCCGAGCCGCGGGCCGGGCGGGGCCGGAGCCGGGCGCTGGCCGCGCTCGGGGTCTTCGGCGAGCTGCTGATCACCATGGGCCTGGTGCTCGGCCTGTTCGTGGGCTACTCGCTCTGGTGGACCAACGTGCAGGCGGACCGCTCGGCCTCGGCGGCCGCCGACCGGCTGCGCGGCAGCTGGGCCGCGGGCCCGCGCCCCG